>NZ_JBEYWQ010000037.1:0-65734 GCF_040644495.1 Microbispora sp. NPDC046973
GTCGCGGTGCCGGCGTCGATGTGCCCGGCGCGGGTGTTGAAGGACTGGTAGGCCTGCTTGCCCGGGGCCACGTCGGCCACGGTCTTGGACCCATATGGGGTGGTCAGCGTGATCGTCGCCGGCACATCCCCGTTGTTGACGGCCGTGACCGCCAGGTAGGCCGAGGTGCCGATGCAGCGGGAGGCGGCGGTGACGGCCAGCTTGACCTGCGACGAGGACGCCGCGGCGAAGGACCAGGAGTCGACCTCGAAGAGGTCCGCTCCCTGGGGCCCGGCGTAGGTGAAGTACACGTCGTGGACGCCCTTGACGCCGTCGAGCTTGGCGGTCAGCTTCGTCCACTCGCCGAGCGGCGCGTCGACGGGGATGGTCGCCACGACGGGCGAGGTCCGGCCGTCGAGACGAATCTCGATCTTCCCGCCGGCCGCGAGCGGGCGCACCTTGGCGGTGACTCCCGCGGCGCCGTCCGTGCCGAAGTCGACCTTCGCGAGCGACGTCCAGTCGCCGTCGTCGATGTCGTGCACCACGAGGTTCGGGGCCTGCGCGCCGAACTCCTCCGACCCGCCGTCGATCTTCTTGGTCGCGATGCCCTGCTGCCAGGCGATCGTCTCGGCCTCGATCACCCGATAGGGGTCGAGATTGCGGATCTGCTCGACGCCCTTGTAGTCGCCCTTCACCTCCTTGATCGTGCCGCCCGGGTTGAAGTCGAGCTTGGCGAGGTGCGGGCTGCGGAAGCCCTGCGTGGCGCCGCCCGTGATGCGGCTGTTGAGCGTCTGGGCGTGGTAGGTGAAGTAGTACTGCCCGCCCAGCTTGAACACCGACTGGTGGTTGTTGCCGCCGGCGCCGAAGTAGGTGCCGGGGTTGCGGAAGATGATGCCCTTGTACGTCTCCGGCGTCCAGGGGCCCATCGGGCTGTCGGCCATGAGGTAGGCGATCGCCCCGGTCGGCGGGCCGTTGGGGTCGATCGGGCCGCCGAAGCCGAAGTTCGACGAGTACGAGTAGTAGTACTTGCCGTCGCGCTTGAACAGGTGGCCGGCCTCGAACACGAGCGGCGCGTCGATGACCTCCGCCGAGCCCTTCGTGCTGATCATGTCGTCGCCGAGCCTGATCACGCGCGTGGACTTCGGGTGGTTGGTGTTCTCGGCGCTGCGCGACCCGTCGTCGCCGCCACCACCGAAGACGAGGTAACCCTGGCCGTCGTCGTCGATGAACACGCCGGGGTCGAAGAGCCAGTTCTTGCCGTCGGAGGCGCCCGGAGTGGCACTGGTGATGAGCAGGTTGCCGCGCTCGTCGTGCCACGGACCGATCGGCGAGTCGCCGACGATGACGCCCGAGCCGCCGCCGTTGTTGGCGAAGTAGAGGAAGAACTTCTCCTTGCCGTCGACGACCTTGCTCTCCATGGCGGGGGCCCACGAGTTGTTCGCGTAGCGGGCGATGCCGCTCGGGCCCGCGACCGGGATCTCGCCGTGGTCGACCCAGTTCATGAGGTCGTCGGACGAGATGACCGTGATCGTGTTGATGCTGGCGTAGGTGTTCGT
Source organism: Microbispora sp. NPDC046973 (assembly GCF_040644495.1). Classification (NCBI taxonomy): domain Bacteria; kingdom Bacillati; phylum Actinomycetota; class Actinomycetes; order Streptosporangiales; family Streptosporangiaceae; genus Microbispora; species Microbispora sp. NPDC046973. The sequence continues at coordinate 1,536 of NZ_JBEYWQ010000037.1, forward strand.
CGAGGAGACTCCGGTGGGACCGGGCTTGTACTCCTGCGTGTCGTTGGTCATGTAGATGTACACGCGGCCGTCGTGGACGAAGGCGTTGCCGTCCGCGCCGAACTTGTGCGAGATGAGCGGGTTGCCCTCGCCGGGGTTCTTGCCGAGCGCCTCGATGGTCGTCGACGGCACGAACTCGGAGACGGACACGTCGTCGACCTTGAAGTCCATGAGGTGCGTGTCCGGAGCGGACGCGGGGTCCGACGTCCACGGCGTCTCGAAGAACAGCCTCGCGGTGGAGACGCTCTGCCCGGCGGGAATCGTGAAGGTGCCCTGGATGAGCCCCCACTGTCCGCGCGCCACCGTCACCGTGCCGACGTTCGTGTAGGTCGAGCCGCCGTAGTGCATGGTGGCGAAGAACTGCTTGGTCGCCGGGCTGTTCGGGTTCTCGTACTTCACCCGCGCCGTGATCGCGTACGTCTTGCCGGCCTGCACCTTGCCGGACAGGTCCTGCATCGGACCGGATCCGGTCGTCTTGCGGTTGGTGACCAGCACGGCGCTCGATCCCGCGTACGCGTCCGTCGTGGGCGACAGCGTCGCGCCGTCGGTCGCGTTCCCGTTGTTGACGAACCAGCTGCCGAGGCCGTCCTCGAACCCGCCGTTCACGATGATGTTCGGGCCGGCGGCCTGGACCGGTCCCGCCGTCGCGGCGACCGCCGCGGCCAGCATGGCGCCGGCCACCGCCATGGCGGCGACCCGTCGCCGGGCCGTCCTTCGAACACGCTTCAACACGAAATATCCTCCTTGACCTCAGACTTCTTCCGGGGACACGGACGCCCCGGGGAGGGTCGGCTCACTGCGGACAGGGATGGGCGGCCGCCCGCCCTGGCGAACCGCGCAGATGCGCGCGACGTGTTAGGGGGTGGGGCCGGCCGGCTGGTCGGCCGGCCCCGGTGGTGCTGGTGCCTTCCTTACGGCGGTGTCCCCGGCACGTGGGCCGTGGTCATCGCCGGTGCGGTCAGCGGCAGCTGACCGCGGTGTGAGCAGCTCAGCTGCAGCCGGCCGCGGTGTAGGCGGCGTCGTAGGACGTGGTGACCTGCTTGCCGTCGATCGTGGCGGTGCCCTTCACGGTCGCGGTGCCGGCGTCGATGTGCCCGGCGCGGGTGTTGAAGGACTGGTAGGCCTGCTTGCCCGGGGCCACGTCGGCCACGGTCTTGGACCCATACGGGGTGGTCAGCGTGATCGTCGCCGGCACATCCCCGTTGTTGACGGCCGTGACCGCCAGGTAGGCCGAGGTGCCGATGCAGCGGGAGGCGGCGGTGACGGCCAGCTTGACCTGCGGTGTGGCGGACTTGAGCGTGCCGAGCCGGGCCAGCTGGTAGCTGAGCGCCCGCTCCGGAGCGTCGATCTGGTTCTGGGTGCCGAACTCACCGGCCCGCGCCGCCTTCGCGTCGTCGAGCGCGGCCTGCATGCCGGCCCAGGCGTCCGCCGGGTAGTCGCGCTCGTCGAGCGTGCCCGCGTACGCGATGGCCGCGTCGAGGGCGCTCGTGTCGAGCGGCTTGTTCTGCGCGGTCAGGGTGTCGCTGAGCTTGTAGTAGTCGAAGTCGACGTGCCCGCCCTTCTCCTTCGTCGCGTAGTCGAACAGGCCGATCCGGTGTCCCATGAAGTGCGAGAGGCTGCCGTCCAGCGTCTGCGGGCCGACGCGGCTGCCCAGCGGGGTCCACTCCAGCCCGTCGAGGCTGTAGTAGAACGTCGTCCACAGCTGCCCGACCGGCGAGCTGAAGTCGAGGTCCGCCTTCACGTACACCTGGGTCGCGTCTCCCAGCGGCACCGTCGTGCCCGGCACGAAGTTCTCGATCGCCGACTGGTCGATGTCGACCGCGAACGGCTGCACCCGGTTGACGACGCCCAGCGTGTTCTGGCCGTCGACGCGCTTGACCGCGACGTACGAGAACCCGCGGTTGTAGGCGGCCAGACCGGCGACGTCACCGTTCTTCATGCCGGAGATGTCCATCCTGGTCTCGACGGACTGCCGCGGCCCGAACGTACGCTGCGAGAGCGTGTTCCGCGCCTCCTCGAACCAGGTCAGCTCGTCGCGGCCGGAGAGCTTGGTGTAGACGTACTTGCCGGTGACCACCTTGCCGGTCGTCAGCCGCAGCCATCCGTCCCGGTCGGTGAGCGACCAGTAGCGGTTGTCGGGGGCGTGGTTCCACTCCCACACCGGGGCGAGCCGCGACCCGTTGGGGGCGATCTCCTCCTTGGAGGGGCTCTCGATCGTCACCGGCTGACCGACGACCGAGACGTCGTCGATCAGGTAGTCCACGCTCGACGAGGCCGGCTGCGGGTTGCCCCACGGGGTCTCGACCGCGAACTTGAAGTTGTCCACGTTCGCCGTCGCGGGGACGGTGTACTGGCCGGTCACGGTCGTCCACTGCCCGGCGGGAACGTTCCCGGACGCCATCGTCTGGACGCCCGCGCCCCAGTCCGCGACGAGGTTGAACCTGATGCTGCTCGGGCCCGAGGTGTACTTGATCTTCGCCGACACGGTGTAGGTCACACCGCGCTGCATCTTGCCGTTCAGGAGCTGGTTAGGGCCGGACCCGTTGAGCGTGCGGGTGCTCACCTTGAGCGCCGCAGAGCCCGCGGCAGGGTCGGTCGTGTCCCGGCTGAGTGTGGCGCCGTACTGCCCGGCCCACGGCGCGACCGCGTCGGACTCGAACCCGGCGTTCTGCAGCAGCTCGACGCCGATCAGCGAGCCGTCGTACGTGGGCGGGTCAGGGATCGTCCACTCCTCGTCCATGTACGCCTTGTGGGGGGCGTCGTTGGCGAAGTCGTCGGAGGCGACGAGGCTCTTCTGCTGCTCGAACCTCTCCCCCTCCGGGCTCAGCTCGATCGGCTTGTCGAACGCGCCGTTCACCGGCACGACTCCGTTGTTGCCGAACGTCGGCCAGCCGTCCTGCCAGGTCGCGGGGATGAGCGCGGGGGTGCGCCCGATCGGGAAGTTGTCCCGGAAGAACATGCCGTACCAGTCGGTGCCGCCGTTGCGGGAGATCGGCACGAGGCTGCCCTGGGCGAAGCCGTTGGAGTTGAGCACCCCGCGCGCCTCGTAGGTGTTCGAGCCGTCCGCCGACGTGTAGCGCCCGAGCAGGTCCTTGGAGCGCATCATGACGACCTGGCGTCCCTGCCCCGACGGCCAGGTGATGACGACCACGTAGTAGTAGCCGTTGATGTGGAAGACCTGGGCGCCCTCGAACAGCCCGCCGATGAACGGCTTGCCGGCGTAATCGCTCGCCGTGAAGATGTTCGGAAAGTCCTTGTCGATGCCTGACATGTCGGACTTGAGACGCACGGCGCTCGTCCCGCCGGAGCCGTAGAAGATGTACGGCGTGCCGTCGTCGTCGAAGAACAGCGACGGGTCGTGCAGGCCGCGGCCGAGGGGCGTGCGCTTCCACTTCCCGTTCTCGACGTCGTCGGTGCTGTAGAGGTACGCGCCGCCGAGGTTGTTGGTGTTGAACACGACGTAGAACCTGCCGTCGTGATACCGCAGGGACGACGCCCACTGGCCCTGTCCGTAGGAGTTCTGCCCGTTGCGCAGGGAGAACGCGTCGCCGATGTCGGCCCGGTCGAAGACGTAGTTGACGATCTCCCAGTTCACCAGGTCGTACGACTTCATGATCGGCGCGCCCGGGCTCAGGTGCATCGTCGTGCTGATCATGTAGTAGACGTCCCGGTGTTCCTTGTTCTCCGCGGCCGGGACGCGCTCCACGCTGATGTCCGGCACGTCGGAGTTGAGGATCGGCACGGTGTAGGTGCCGTCACCGCGGTCGGTCGAGGTGTACGACGGCGTCGGCGACCAGCCGGCGGAGGCGTTCGCCACACCACCGTGGGACGCGAGACCACCGCACACGAGCGCGGCGGCCGTCGCGAGCGAGATCCTCCGGAACCGTCGGGGGATCGCCGTGGATCGGCGATTTTCGGGCACGCGAAACTCCTAGGATGAGCGATGTCAGGCAATGCCTGACAGGAGTGGGTGGGGATCTGAGTGGGCGGTCGACTGGGGTGCGGGCGAACCGCCGGCCCGCGAAGGAGGATTCGGTCCCGGGTCCGGCCGGCGTGGCGGTCCCGCCGCACGGGGTGGAGCGCGCGGGCTCGCGGTGGAGGCGATGTCCTACCGGTTGTGCGATGTGGAGAGCGGGGTGCTCACCTCAGGCGCGCAGGTAAGGCGGCCATGAGGCGGTCGCGCATGAGGGGGGTCGTATCCGTGCGGGCGGGACGGCGTGAAACGTTCCCGCGGAGGGGCGGGGTGAGGTGCGGCGGGGGGACCGCTCTCATCAGGGGGCTCCTCGGGCTGTTAGCGCTAACATTTTCGACTACAAGTAGATGACGGCGATGTTTCGTGACCGTAGGTGGGACGGCGCTGCACTGTCAAGACTCTGAGGCGTGCATCGCGGGCAGTAACGTACTGTCCGTAAGCCCGAAAATTACCGTCGCGGCACGTCAGGGAGCGGCCCGGGGGTAGGTAACAGATTCGCCTACAGACAGCATCTTCATACCGATTTCTGGCATTCGATGACGAATTGGTGACGTCTCCTCCCGATCGCGATCAAGGCCGTACCATCCTTGGTGTACGACGAGGGGAGTGTTGTGGACGAGCGTAAGGCGCCTGCGGGCGTCGACCCGTTTACGCCGAGCGTCGCCCGGATGTATGACTACTACCTGGGTGGCAAGGACAACTTCGCGGCGGATCGCGAGGCCGCCGAGAAGATCATCGAGATCCTGCCCAACCTTCCCGACATCGCCAGGGAGAACCGCGAGTTCCTGATCCGGGCGGTCACCTACCTCACGCGGCAGGGCATCCGCCAGTTCCTCGACATCGGAGCCGGGCTTCCGACCCAGCGCAACGTCCACCAGGTGGCGCAGGAACAGGCCCCGGAGTCCCGGATCGTCTACGTGGACAACGACCCCATCGTCCTCGTCCACGCCCGGGCCATCCTCGCCGAGAACGAGCGGGTGCGCGCGGTCGAGGCGGACATGCGCGACCCCGAGGCGCTGCTGCGGCATCCGGAGGTCCGGGAGCACATCGACTTCTCCCAGCCGCTCGCCGTCCTCCTGCTCGGCGTGCTGCACTTCATCCCGGACGACGACGAGGCCATGAAGATCGTCGCAGCGCTCCGGGGCCCGCTCGCGCCGGGCGGCTACCTGGTCGTGTCGCACGGCTCCCTCGGCGATCTGAGCGAGGACCAGGAGGAGGAGGGCCGCAAGGTGTTCAGCCGGACCTCCGTCCCCGGCACCACCTCCCGATCGCACGACCAGATCCTCGCGTTCTTCGACGGCCTCGAGCTGGTCGAGCCCGGGGTGGTGCCGCTGCAGGAGTGGCGGCCCGACGCCGACTACCCCCTGGTGCGAGAGGGCAAGGCCGGCGCGCTCGGCGGCGTGGGCCGCGTCCGCTGACGCCTGAGCGGGACACCCCGGCTCACGGGAGAGCGGACAGGCGCGCCTCGGCACGGTCTCGTGGCCGGCTCGGGCATCGGCGCGGTCACCGTCCGCCGTCCGGCCGCCGAGGGCGGGGCGTCGTGATCGCCGCCGCCGTCTTCGCCCTCACGGCCGGCGAGCAGTTCCTCGCCGTCGGCGACCTGTCCCTCGGCGCCGGCCTGCACATCCCCGTCGACGCCGGAATCATCGCCGCCTTCCTCCGCCGACGAGCTCGTGCTCCGGCCGGCACGGCCGCCCGATACTTTCCGTCGTTCTCGCGTCACGCATGCCGCAGCCGCCCTCGGGTTCGCGTAATACCCGCCGTCGCCGCCCCGCCCGTGAAGTAGTAGAAGGTTCATGAAATAAAACTCTGTTACATCGCATTCACGCATTGTTCGGCGGGTTGAAAACTGAACGTGTCTTGCGGCGGTTAAGCGCTTCGCTTCCTTGTGGTGACCCCCTGTAGCCCTCTACACCAGGGACAACGCAGAAAACAATATCGACAGATGTGATCGAAGCCACATGCCCGTGCATGCCTGACGATCTCGTCGGCCTGCGGGGCCGATTATCACGGAAACCGTTTACATCGGTGCGCGGCGCGCCGATTCCGTGATCATGGTCTCGATGAAACAACACGAATTCCGCACATTTCAGAATTGCGCGGCAAAACTTAGCCTGTTTTCCGTAGTGATCAACTCGACCACTCGGGAGACAACCCTTGCGGAGATCATCCGTGGCCGTCGTCGTCACGACGGCCGCCCTCCTCGGTCTGCCCGCCGTGTCCGCCGCGGCGCAGACCGTCCCCTCGAACCCCTCTGCCTCCTCGGCTCCTTCCGGTCCTTCCGCGGCGTCGGGAGCCGCCGCGGCGGGCGACCACACGGTCACCCTCGTCACCGGCGACACGGTGAAGGCGCGCCTGGAGAACCACGACCTGCGCGTCCTGTCGGTCGAGCCGGGTGAGGGCCGTACGGGCATCACCTTCGCGGTCACCGACCGCGGCGACCAGGTGTCGGTGGTGCCGTCGGACGCGGCCCCGCTCATCCGGGCCGACCGGCTCGACCCCCAGCTCTTCGAGGTGGGCACGCTGATCGCGGACGGCTACGACGACGAGCGCAGCCAGACCATCCCGGTCATGACCACCTATCCCAAGAGCGCCACCAGCGAGAACGCCGAGCGGGCCGACGCCGCGCTCGGTTCGGCGGCCAAGCGCCGGCACGCCTTCCCCCGTCTGGGTCTCAGCGCGTTCGCCATCGGCAAGAAGTCGGCCCCCGACGGCTGGCGCGGCCTGACCGGCGGCTCGGCCGCGCCGAGCACTCTGCGCGGCGGTGTCACCAAGCTGTGGCTGGACGGCAAGGTGTCGGCCGGCCTCGACCAGAGCGTCCCGCACATCGGCGCGCCGACGGCGTGGGCGAGCGGGTACGACGGCACCGGCGTCAAGGTGGCCGTGCTGGACACCGGATATGACACCGACCACCCCGACCTGCAGGGCAAGGTCGTCGCCAGTGCCGACTTCACCGGCAACGCGAACGGCGTCGAGGACGGCAACTCGCACGGCACCCACGTGGCCTCGACCGTCGCCGGATCCGGCGCCGCCTCGGGCGGGCTGTACAAGGGAGTCGCCCCGGGCGCGAGCCTGGTCGTCGGCAAGGTCCTCGGCGACGACAGCTGGGGCACCAGCTCCGCGATCATCGCGGGGATGGAGTGGGCGGTCGGCGAGCAGGGCGCGAAGATCGTCAGCATGAGCATCCAGAGCGACCCGGGCTTCTCCGACCACCCCGTCGCCACCGCGATCAACACGTTGACCTCGCAGTACGACGCGCTGTTCGTGGTCTGCTCGGGCAACTACGGCCCCGGCACCTCCACCATCAGCTCCATCGGCGTGGCCGCCAAGGCGCTGACCGTGGGCGCGGTGGACCTGACCGACACCGTGGCGGGCTTCTCCAGCCGCGGCCCCGTCGGCACCCAGGGGCTGAAGCCCGACATGACGGGGCCGGGCGTGGACATCACCGCGGCCGTGCCCGGTGGCGGCTACGGCACGATGAGCGGCTGCTCGATGGCCACCCCGCACGTCGCCGGGACGGCCGCGCTCGTCAAGCAGCGCCACCCCGCCTGGGGCGCGCAGCGGCTGAAGGACGCCCTGATGGGCACCGCCGCGGCCGCCGCGGGGTCGACCCCCTACACGTACGGCACCGGCCGGGTCGACGCGGCCCGCGCGGTGAGCCAGCAGGTCACCGCGAACCCGCCGAGCGCCGCCCTGACGGTCACCGCCGCCCAGCCCACGGCCACGCAGACCGTGACCTACACCAACGACTCCGCGACCCCGGTCACGCTCAACCTGGCCGTGTCGGCCACCGACTCCACCGGCGGCACGCCCGCCCCGGCCGGCCTGTTCACCCTGAGCGGCAACCAGGTGACGGTGCCCGCAAACGGCACCGCGCAGGTCACCGTCACCCTGCACCAGGTGAACAGCACCACCAGCGTGTACGGGGGAGTGCTGACCGCAACCTCGACCGGGGGCGCGTCGCTGCGCACCGCGCTCGGCGCGGGCGTCGAGGCGGCCTCCACCACGACCACGGTCCGCGTCCACTACAACCCGGGCGCGGGCAACCGGATCGCCCTCCGCGGTGACGCGCCCCTGAGCTGGACCGCCGGCCAGTACTGCGTCGGCAAGGCGGCCGACCTGTGGGAGTGCGGGGTCAACGTCCCCGTGGGGCAGCAGTTCTTCTACAAGCCCCTGGTCAACGACAGCCTCTGGTCCACCGGCTCCAACTACTACGGTGTCGGCGGGCAGACCTACGACATCTACCCCAGCTTCTAGCCGCTTCCGAACACCCGCATCGCGCCCTGCCGGCCGTCGCCGGCAGGGCGCTCGCGCGTCACGGGCCCGGCTCGCCCGGCGCGTCCGGCGAGGACTCGGCGCCGCGGTGCGCGGCGGCCCCGCTGCTGTAGCGCATTCTGATCTTCATGCCGCCGTCACCGTGACGTGCAGTCGCGAACGCGTCACGAGGTGCGGACCCCAGACGGAGGGCCCGCGCCCGAGTCCGTGAACAGAACCGCGGGCAGAACTTCTGCGCCTCGACCGGTGTCCAACCGCTCGTACCGGTCACGAGACGGAGGGACTGATCGCATGGCCGCGGCATCCGCCCTGCTCCCCGGCGACCCGCCGCGCCTGGGGGACTTCTGGCTCGCCGGGCGGCTCGGCGCGGGCGGGCAGGGAGTCGTGTACGAGGCCTACGATCCCGACGGCGTCCGCGTCGCCGTCAAGGTCCTCCACGGCGACACGGCGAGCGATCCCGGCCTGCGGTCGCGGTTCGGCAAGGAGGCCATGGCGGCGCGTCGTGTCGCCTCCTTCTGCACGGCCCGGGTTCTCGCGGTCGACCTCGTCGGGCCCAAGCCGTACATCGTCAGCGAGTATGTCGAGGGACCGAGCCTGCGCCAGGCGATCGCGTCCGGCCGCCGGTTCCGCGGGGACGAGCTGCACCGGCTGGCGACCGGCGTGGCGACGGCGCTGGCGGCCATCCACGACGCCGGCGTCATCCACCGCGACCTCAAGCCCGACAACGTCCTGCTCGGGCCCGACGGCCCGCGGGTCATCGACTTCGGGATCGCCAGGACGCTGGAGATGTCCCTCACCGCGAGCGGGCTCGTGACCGGCACGCCCACCTACATGGCGCCGGAAGTCTTCATGGGCAGGCGCGCCGGAGCCCCTGCCGACGTCTTCTCCTGGGGAGCCGTCGTCCTGTACGCCGCGATCGGCGACGACCCCTTCCAGGCGGAGAGCCTGGGTGCGGTCATGCATCGCGTGCTGGCCACCGACCCCGATCTCGATGTGCTGCCCGGCTCGCTGCGCTCGCTCGTCGAGGCCGCTCTCAGCAAGGAGCCGCTCGACCGGCCCACGGCGCGGGACCTGCTCCTGGGGCTGATCGCCGGCGCCGGCGGGCCCCCGGCCGATCTGCTCAGGGCGGGCAGCGCCGCGGCCGGGCGGCTGTCTTTCGACACGGCCTCGGATCCCGGGCTCGGGACGCTCGCCGAGGACGCCTACGGGTTGCTCGGCGAGCCCGAGCGTGCCCTGGTGCCCGACGTCTTCCTCAGGATGGTCGCCGCGAGCGAGGGCGGAGAGCTCTCGTTACGACCGCTCCCGAGCGACGAGTTGTTCGGCGGCAGGTCCTCCGCTGAGACGGCGGCCCTCGACCGGATCCTCGACGTCTTCGCCTACCTGCTCGTCCGGCGGGGAGGCGACATCGTGCTCGCCCGGCCCGGCCTGCTCCGCGCCTGGCCCCGGCTGCGCGAGTGGGTGGACGACGAGCGCGGCGGCCTGGCCGTACACGGGATGGTCCGCACGGCGGCCCGGCAGTGGGACGGCCACGGACGGCGCGAGGGCGACGTGCTGCAGGGCGGACGGCTGGAGTCCGCCATGCACTGGGCCGCCGCCGGACGCCGGCATCTCACGCTGAGCCCGCTGGAACGCGACTTCCTCGACGCGTGCGAGGCCGCCACCCGCCGCCGCCTGCGCCGCCGGCGGCTGCTCACCACCGTCCTGGCCGTCCTGCTCGCCGTCTCGGTCGCGGCCGGTGCGACGGCCGTACGGCAGAGCGGGGTCGTCGCCGAGCAACGCGACCACGCTCTCGCCGGCCAGGCCGCGACAGAGGCCGACGGCATGCGGACGTCGGACCCGGTGCGGGCGATGCTGCTCGGCGTCGCCTCCTGGCGGCTCGACCGGACGCCGCAGACCCGGTCCGCGCTGCAGAACGCCTGGGCCCAGCGCGAGCGCGCGGTCTTCACCGATCCCCAGCCCGTCGGCGACTCCGTACGGATGATCACTGCCGATGGGCGCAGGCTCTTCAGCGTGTCCCCCCGGGGTGTCCGGATCTACGACCTCAGGAACGGGAAGCCGGCCGGCGGATGGGACGGCCTCGGTTTCCGGAACGGGGACACGCTGCTGGACGCGGCGCTCAGCGCGAGCGGCAGGATCCTCGCCGTGGCGTCCGGCCGGACGGACGGCCCGCCGGCCGAGGTCCGCGCGTGGGACACGACGACCGGCAGGCCGACCGGCAAGACGTTCGGACTGGAGCCCGCCGTGCCGTTCAACGGCGTGGAGGCCGGCGCGGACGACCGCTACCTGCAGATCCACCAGGGGGACGGCACCGCGCTGTGGGACATCCGCACCGGCGCGACCTACGCCTCGCGATCCGGGGTCATGGACGCCTCCTTCAGCCCGGCGGGCGGCCTGGTGGCGTTCGCGGACCTCCTCGGCGGCTTCCACCTGTGGCGCCTGCCGGGCGGCCGGCCGGTGGCGCGATGGCACGAGAAGGACGCCTGCACGGGCTCGGCCCGGTCCGTCGCGATCAGCCCGGACGGCCACACCCTCGCCTGCGCCACGACGTCGGACATCTCCCTGATCGATCTCAGGACCGGACGGCTGCTCCCGGCTCAGCCGGGTGTCGACGGCGGCCGGGTCCTGTTCAGCCCGGACGGACGGCTTCTCGTGGCCCGGGACGAGAACGACTTCCGGCTCGTCGAGGTCGCGACGGGGAACACGGTGCTGACCTACCGGGTGGACGCGGAGGGATTCGGCTTCGACGGCGCCGCGCTGCGCTACCTGGCGGACGACACGGTCGTGACACTCGACATCGCCGATCTCCTCGCCCGGAGGCGGCTGCCGGAGGTCACGCCCGATGCCGCGCTGTACAGCCCCGATGGCCGGCTCCTGGTGACGCACGAGGCCGACGCCCGTGATCTGGTGCTGTGGGACGGCGCACGGCTGCGCCCCTCCGGCCCGCCGATCCGGCTGATGGAGGCGGACGCGCCGATGCTGTCGCTCGCGTTCAGCGGCGACGGGCGCCTCCTCGCCTTCGCGGACGGCATGGGCGCCGACGTCGTCCGCGTGTGGGACACCGAGCGGCACGTCCAGACGGGCCGCATCACGCTCGCCGGGGACTGGTACGCGCGGGGTCTGGCCATGAACGCCGACGGGAGCCTTCTCGTCGTGACCGCCGCGACCCCGGAACAGGACGGGACGCAGGAGCAGCACAACCGCTTGCTCGTCCGGGACATGCGGCAGGACCGCTGGATCAAGACGATCGACCTGAACACCGAGATGGAGGCCGTATTCCGGCCCGGGAGCGCCATGGTCGCCCCGGTCGACTCCAGGGTCAACCGCCTCATCGACCTGTCGACCGGCCGCCCGTCCGGGCCGGCGACGACCTCCGGGAGCACCGGCATCCGCGCGGTCCGCGTCTCCCAGTCCGGGTTCAGCCCGGACGGCCGGATCCTCGCGATCGGCGACACCTCCGGCCGCCTGACCTTCTGGGACCTGTCCACGGGCCGCAGACGCGGCCCCGTCTTCAAGAGCGCCTCCACCGCGGGGATCTTCAGCATGCCGTTCTCGCCGAGGGGCGATGTGGCGGCCACCGTCCTCGTGGACGGGACCGTCCAGCTGTGGGACGTCGCGACGCCCGCCAAGCTCGGGACGTCGATGCCCGGCACGGGCGCCGACCTGGTGGCCGCCGCGGCCTTCGCCTCCGGCGGCCGCGTCCTGCGCGTCCTGGACGAAACCGGGACGCTGCGCGAGGTCTCGGCCGATCCCGCCGACCTGGTCGCCACCGTCTGCTCCCGTGCCGGTCGCACGCTGACGGAGGCCGAGTGGACCCGCTACCTCCCCGGCGCGCCGTACCAGGACGTCTGCTCCGCCTGACCTGACGATCGGCCGAACTTCATCTCGCGGGTCAGGGGCGGCCGCGGGGCCGAACGCGGGCCGGGGGGATGGGCAGGGGTTCGGCCCCGGCGACGACGGTGTTGCGCACGGCGCCGATGCCCTCGACGGTCAGCTCGACCACGTCGCCCGGCCGGAGCGGGGGAGGGTCCTGGCGGCCCCGCAGACCCCACACCTCGGCGAGGCAGCCGCCGTTGCCGCAGGTGCCGGAGCCGAGCACGTCGCCGGGGCGCACCCAGGTGCCGCGCGAGGCGTAGGCGACCAGGTCCTCGAACGGCCAGCTCATGTTCGACAGCAGGTCGCGGCCGACCTCGGCGCCGTTCACCGACGCGTTGAGCGCCAGGCGCAGGAACCCCTCGCCGTCCCGGTACGGCTCCAGCTCGTCGGCGGAGACCAGCCACGGGCCGAGGGTGGTCGCGGTGTCCTTGCCCTTGGCCGGGCCCAGATTGACCCGCATCTCGCGGCTCTGCAGGTCGCGGGCCGACCAGTCGTTCATGATCAGATAACCGGCGATGTGGTCGCGGGCCCGCTCGGGGGTCAGGTCGCGACCGGCCCGGCCGATCACGGCGGCGACCTCCAGCTCGAAGTCGAACGCCCGGCAGCCGGGGGGCAGCGGCACGTCGTCATACGGGCCGACGACGGCGTAGGGGTTGGTGAAGTAGAACGCGGGGGCGTCATACCACGCCTCGGGCACGCCGCCGTGCCCGTCCACGCTCCTGCGCACGCCCTCGACGTGCTCCTCGAACGCGACGAAGTCGCGCACGGTGGGCGGCTGGAACGGCGCGTGCAGCCGGACGTCGTCCAGCGGGATCGGGTCTCCGGCGAGGTCGGCCGCCTCGTGGAGGCGGCCGTCCACGAGAAGGTCGAGCAGGCCGCTCCCGTCGCGAAACGGCCTGACCGATCCGGCGTCCGCGACTCCCGAGAGAAGACGCCCCCGGTGGGTGAAGGTGGCGATCCGCATCAGTGGGCCCCCGTCAGACCGGCGGCGCGACGAAGACGCCGCGGTCGGCGTCGTTGAAGGACTCCTTGGCAACCAGCTCGTTCATGGGGTTGGCCGTGCCCCACTGGTCGGTGACGTCGGGCTGGGAGAAGTCGTAGACGTGCGGGTGCCAGGCGTCCTCGTCCAGCTCCTCCAGCTCGGTCGTGTACTCGACCGTGTTGCCGTGCGGGTCGAGGAAGTAGGAGAAGGTGTTGTCCCCCGCCAGGTGCCGGCCGGGCCCCCAGATCATCCGGACCCCGGCGCGCAGCAGGCGGCCGGTGCCGTACATGTACTCGTCCAGGCCGCGCATCTCGAAGCTGATGTGGTGCAGGGAGGCGTGCGGGCCACGGGCGATGGCCATGCTGTGGTGCTGCGGGTTGCACCGCATGAAGTGCATGACCTGCCCCATGCGGGGGTGGGCCAGCGTGTCGGACAGCGCGAAGCCCAGGTGGGTCTCGTACCAGTCGCGGGTCGCGTCGATGTCGGGGGAGTTCAGCACGACGTGCGACAGCCGCACGGGGACCGACTCCTTGGGCTCCAGCCTGCGGTGGGCCCGTACGGCGACGTCGGCGGAGATCTCGATCGTGCGGCCGTCGAGGTCGAAGAAGCGGAAGCCGTAGCCGCCGCCGGGGGTGGCGAGGGGGCCGGGCTCGCTGACGAGCGTGACCCCCGCAGCGCCCAGCCGGGCGGCGAGAGCGTCCACGTCGGCGGGGGTGGCCGCGCCGAAGGAGACCAGGTCGAGCCGCTTCTCCGCGGACTTGCGGAGCCGGATGACGTACTGCTCGGGTGAGCCCTCGGCGGCCAGGAAGCTGATGCCGGTGTCGCCGGCGACCTCGGTGAGCCCCCAGACGCCGGAGTAGAACGCGCGCTGCCTGTCGTAGTCGGGCACGGCGAGGTCCACGTGCCGCAGATGGGTGATCAGACGTGACATGTCAGTCCTTCAGATCGAACAGATGGAGGGCGTTGCCGCCGCGAACGGCGTTGAAGGCGTCCCCGGCCGGCAGCGCGGCGCGCAGCCGGTCGAGCGGGTCCTCGACGCCCATGTCGAAGGGATGGTCGGAGCCGAGCACGACCCGGTCAGGCCCGGCGGCCTCGACCAGGGCGCGCAGCGCCGCGGGCTCGTAGACGAGGGAGTCGAACCAGATCCGGCGCAGGTAGGCGCTGGGCGGCTCGGCGCACGCGTGCGCCTCGGGCCGCACGCGCCAGCCGTGGTCGGCCCTGCCGGTGCAGGCGGGCAGGTAGCCGCCGCCGTGCGCGGCCAGCACCTTCAGCCTCGGATGCCGGTCGAGCACGCCGGAGAAGATCAGGTGGGACAGCGCGACGGCGTTCTCCGCGGGCTGGCCGACGATGTTGGACAGATACCAGCGGTCCAGCCGCTCGTCGAACGTGCACCCGAACGGGTGGAGGAAGACGACCGCGCCGGTCGCCGCCGCGTGCGCCCAGAACGGCTCGTACGCCGGGTCGGACAGCTCGAGGCCGGGCGCGTGGGAGGAGATCTCCACACCCTTCAGCCCGAGGCCGAGCGCGTGGTCCAGCGCCTCCACCATCAGCGCGGGGTGCTGGAGCGGGACCAGGCCGAGGCCGTGGAGCCGCCCGGGGGCCTGCGCGCAGTGCGCGGCGGTGAACTCGTTCGCCAGCCGCCACACCGTACGCGCCAGATCGGGGTCCGCCCAGTAGTGGTAGTGCGACGGGGACGGGCTGACGATCTGAACGTCCACCCCCGCGCGGTCCATGTCGGCCAGCCGCGCCGGCACCCGGGTGAGCCGTCCGAGACGCTCGGAGATCATCCGGCCGGAGGCCTCCAGGGAGTCGGGGCCGTTGCGGCGCGCGTCCAGCTCCCGGTGCGCGGCGTGGCCGGGCCGCCCGGCGACGGCCTGCTCGATCTGCGGCAGCAGCACGTGCGCGTGCGCGTCGATCGTGATCACGGCCGCTCCGTCACGAGCGCGGTGATCCGGTTCATCAGGCCGGGCATGTCGGCGTCCGGGGCGGGCTCCATCTGCCACCGGGCCAGCCGTACCGACGCCTCGACCACGGCCGCGGCCCGTTCGTGACGGCGGTCCATGAACGCGTCGAACAGCGACCGGTCGAGCCGGTCGGCGGCGAGCAGCAGCTCGGCCAGGACGGCGGCGTCCTCCAGGCACTGTGCCGCGCCCTGCGCGATGGTGGGCGGGCAGGCGTGCGCGGCGTCGCCGACGAGCACGACGCGGCCGCGGTTCCAGGGGCGGTCGACCAGCAGCGACTCGAACCACGTGTAGTTGATGCGGTCCGGGTCGGTGATGTCCTCCCGGATCTCGTCCCAGGCACCGCCGTATCCCTCGGCGAGGGCCCGCATGTGCGCGACCTTGTCTCCGACCGCCTCACGGGGGCGTGCCTTCTCGACGAGGTAGGCGTACATGGTGTCCGGGCCGGTCGGGCAGTATCCGGCGATGAAGCAGGGGCCGCCGTAGACGAGGTCGGTGCGCTCGACCCCGGCGGGGCGGCGGGTGTGGACGCGCCAGATGCCCATGCCTGTCGGGCTCGGGGCCACGTCGATCCCGATCAGCCCGCGAACCGCCGAGCGGATGCCGTCGGCGCCGACCACCAGGTCGTACGTGCCGGTGGTGCCGTCGGACAGCCGCACCTCCACCTGGTCGCCGGTGTCGGTCAGCGCCTCGGCGGTCACCCCGAACCTGGTCCGCGCACCGGCCTCGCCTACGGCGTCGGCGAGGACGGCGGCCAGTTCGGGGCGGTTGATGCCGAGGGTGGCCGGCAGGCCGGGGCCGCCGGTGCGGGCGCCGGGCATCTCCGCGAGCAGCGTGCCGTCGGGGGCGCGCAGCCCGAGCGAGTCGAACGCGAAGCCCGCGGCGGCGACCCGGTCCCACACCCCGAGGTCGCGCAGCACCCGCAGCGCGTTGCCCTGCAGGGTGATGCCCGAGCCGAGCGCGGTGGTCCCGGACTGGATCTCCGCGATGTCCACGGTGACCCCGGCGCGGGCGAGCAGGATCGCCAGGGCCGATCCGGCGGTGCCGCCGCCGACGATGAGGACGTTGCCTACTGCTGGCATGAGCGACTCACTTGATGGCGAGAGGGTTGACGGGGGAGCCGACCGCGCCCGTGACGGGGAGTGGGGCGGCGGCGAGGAAGAACTCGTACACGCCGTCGGCGGCGCAGTGCTCGGCGAGCGCGTCCAGGTCCCACATCTCGCCGATCAGCAGGCCGATGTGCGGGATGGCCACCTGGTGCAGCGGCTGGAAGGCGTTCTCGAACTCGTTGGGGCGCACCTCGAAGCCCCACGTGTCGGTGGCGACGGCGGCGACCTCCGTGCGGTGCAGCCAGCCGGCGCTCCAGAACGACAGGCCGGGGGCGGGACCGCCGGCGTAGTCGCCCCAGCCCTCCCTCCTGACGCGGCTCAGCTGACCGGTGCGCACGCAGACGATGTCGCCGCGGCCGACCGCGACGCCGTGCGCCTCGGCCGTTGCGTTCAGGTGCTCCTCGGTGATCGCGAATCCGTCCGGCAGTTCCCCGCCGCCGATCACGCGCCCCACGTCGAGCAGCACGCCGCGGCCGACGACCGGCGCGGCCATGTGCTCGATGCCGGTGACCTGGTCGCCCTCGGAGGTGACGACCCGGTCGGCGGGGCGGCCGTTCCAGGCCCTGCCGTGATCGAAGATGTGGCCGAGGCCGTCCCACTGGGTCGAGCACTGCAGCGGCATCGCGATCACGTCGTCCGCGCCGCCGAACCCGTGCGGGAACCCCTGGTCGCCGTGGACCGCGTCCAGTCCCGTGTCCAGCATCGTGTGCACCGGGTTGGTGCGGCGCCGCCAGCCCTTCTGCGGTCCGTTCATGTCGAACCGCTGGGCCAGCGAGAACGACACGCCCGTGCGGGCGCACGCCGCGCCCTGGCGGCGCTTGGCCTCGTCGACGAAGTTGACCGTGCCCAGCACGTCGTCGGCGCCCCAGCGGCCCCAGTTGGAGTATCTCGCCGCGGCCTCGGCGATCGCGTCCTCCGGTGTCATCCGGCCTCGCTCACGCAGCGGTTGCGCTGGACGCCCAGCCCGGTGATCGTGCCCTCCATCACGTCGCCCGGCCGCAGCAGCCGGCCCCAGTGCATGCCGTTGCCGGCCGGGCTGCCGGTGAGCACCAGGTCGCCGGGCAGCAGTTCGACCGTCTGCGAAGCGTACGACACGAGCCGCGCCACGTTGAAGATCATGTCCTTGGTGGTCTCGTCCTGCATGACCTTCCCGTTGAGCCGGAGCGTCACGCGCAGGTTGCCGGGGTCGCCGACGAAGGCGGCAGGCACCAGGTAGGGCCCGAGCGGGGTGAACGTCGGGGCGTTCTTGGCCCGCAGCCAGTCGGCGCCGATCTCCGGCATGTCGCGGCGGAACACCATCTCGCGAGCGGTGACGTCGTTGGCGATCGTGTACGCGGCGACGTGCTCCAGGGCGTGCTCGGCGGGCACCCGGAAGGCCGGGCGGCCGATCACCGCCGCCAGCTCCAGCTCCCAGTCCGGCTTGGCGCACCAGGCCGGGATGACCACGTCGTCGTACGGGCCGGTCACCGAGGAGGGCAGGCCGATGAACACGTACGGCTGGTCCTCGGCCGCGCGGCGGTCCATCATCGCGGCGGCCTCCGCCCGCACCTGGTCGGCGGGCCGGCCGTTCTCGGGCTCGTGCGCCACCGCCAGGTCGATCACATGGGTGCGATAGTTGGCGCCGGACTGCAGGATCTGCCGGGGCTCGACCGGGGCGTGCACCCGCAGCTCCGCCAGCGGCAGCCGCTCTCCGGCCGTCCCGGCGGCCCCGTGCGCGTGATGGCCGTGGAGCAGCGGCAGGACGTCGTCCCAGCGCTCCAGCAGCGCCCGCGTGCTGCCGTACGCCTGCAGCCCGGGGACGGTGCGCAGGTCCAGGACGTGGTCGCCGGTGACCAGGCCGGGGAAGCGCGCGCTGCCGGAAAGGGCGCCGGCGGAGAACGTGCCGAGCGCGAACGGGCCGGCAAGGGGCGGGGATGTTTCCACGTGGTTTCCTCCCGGTGTGGTGCCCTTAACCTTGAACCCGACGGGATGATTTGGGAAATCGATTCTTCGGATCTCGTCGATCCATGTGGTGGATAGTGGGAGCGCCGTGAACCTCGAGAGGCTCGACCTCAACCTCCTGGTCGCCCTGTGTGCCCTGCTGGAGGAGCGCAACGTGACCCGGGCGGGCGCGCGGATCGGGCTGAGCCAGCCCGCGACGAGCGCCGCCCTGGCCAGGCTCCGCCGCCACTTCGGCGACGCGCTGCTGGTCAGGCAGGGCAACCGCTACGAGCTGACGCCCCTCGGCACCGCCCTGCGCGCTCCCGCCGCGAACGCCTACGCGATGCTGGAACGGCTGTTCACCAGCCGCGCGGACTTCCACCCGGCGACCGAGCGGCACGAGTTCACCCTGCTGTCGTCCGACTACGCGATCGCCGTCTTCGGCGCCGAACTCGCCCGCGTCCTGCACGCCGAGGCGCCCGGGGTGCGGCTGCACTTCCTCCCGGCGTCGCCCGGCACCGTGGAGAACGCCGACTCCGAACTCGGCGGGGTGGACGGAATGCTGATGCCGCACGGCGTGATCAGCGACTTCCCGGCGGTGGAGCTGTACCGCGACGAGTGGGTCTGCCTGGTCTCCGCCGACAACCCCGAGGTGGGGGAGCGGCTCACGATGGACGACCTGGCCCATCTGCCGTGGGTGGTCTACCAGCGGCCGTTCGACGCCCCGGTGGCCCGCCAGATGTCCATGCTCGGGCTGGAACCCCACGTGGACGTGTCGGTGCACAGCTTCCAGCTCCTGCCGAGCCTGGTGGCGGGCACCCGCAGGATCGCGCTGATCCAGCGGCGCCTGGCCGGCCTGCTTCGGGGCCTCGCCCCGGTCCGCACGCTGCCCTGCCCGTTCCCGGCCGTGCCGCTGCAGGAGGCCCTGTGGTGGCACCCCGTCCACACGCACGACGCCGCCCACATCTGGCTGCGCGAGACCGCCGCCCGCGTGGGCGCCGGCCTGCCCGCGCTGCCCGGCCATCCACCGGGTGGATGACGACCATCGGCACTTTCCGTCTTCCGCGTACCGCGCCGGATGTCTGACAGTGATGCCTGCCACATCCCCGCGACATCCAGCGAGGCCCCGTATGTCCCCATCGGTCTCCGCCGCGCGGGCGGGTCTGCCCCAGCTCATCGTGCTCCTCGCCGGGAGCTGCATGCCCGTGCTCGGGGCCGTCCTGCTCTCCCCGGTCCTGCCCCGCATGAGCGAGCACTTCGCCGCCACCCCGGGCGTCGCCGTCCTGGTCCCGGTCGTCCTGACCGTTCCCGCGCTGTTCGTGGCGCTGGGGGCGCCCTTCGCCGGCGCCGTCGCCGACCGGTTCGACCGCAAACGGCTGCTGATCGTCACCATGGTCGCCTACTCGGCCTTCGGCACCGCGCCGCTCTACCTCGACTCGCTCCAGGCCATCCTGGTCAGCCGGGTGCTCGTCGGCGTGTGCGAGGCGGCCATCATGACCTGCTGCACCACCCTGATCGCCGACTACTGGTCCGGGCCGCGCCGCGCCCGTTACCTCGGCATGCAGACCCTCGCCACCACCGTCGCCGCGACCGTCTTCTTCGCGCTCGGCGGCCTGCTCGGCGCCGGCGGCTGGCGTACGCCCTTCTGGATGTACGCCGCCGCCGCGCTCATCGCGATCCCCATGGCGTTCCTGCTGCGGCAGCCCGCTGTCTCCCGCCACGAGGACCGGCAGCCCTGGCCCTGGCGGGCCCTCGCCGTGCCCTCCCTGGTGACGGTCGGCGGAGGCGTCGTCTTCTACACGCTGATCGTGCAGCTGCCGTACGTGCTGGACGGGGCGGGGGTCGCCGACACCGCCGTCATCGGCACCGTCTCCGCGGTGATGTCCCTGGCGACCGCGGCCGGGGCAGGCCTGTTCGCCAGGGCGGCGGGCCGCGGCGCGCGGGCGCTGCTCGTCGCCGAGTTCGCGCTGTCCGGGCTCGGCCTGCTGCTGGTCTTCGCCACCGGCTCCGTGCCCATGATCGTCGCGGGTGCCGTGCTCACCGGCTTCGCCACCGGGCTGCTGCTGCCGACCCTGCTCACCTGGGCGGTCGGCGGGCTGCCGTTCTCGCGGCGGGGCCGCGGCACCGGGCTGTGGACCGCCGCGTTGTTCCTCGGCGAGTTCCTGTCCCCGTTGCTCGTCGGGGGCCTGACCGCGGTGACCGGCGGGCTCGGCACGTCCCTCGCGGTGATCGGCGTCGCGTCGCTGGCGCTGGCCGCTCTGGTCGCCACCGTCCTGACCGTTTCGGCGTCACCACTCGACGCCGCCGCGCCGTAGCGCCGGCAGGCCGCAGGGCGTCCGGGTCACCGCTGGGGCCAGAACGGGTCCCGGCCGATGAAACCCAGCAGTCTGGCCTGGGCATCGGCATCGCCGGGCACCTCGACCCGGGCGCCGAACTGGCCGGAGGAGCGGATGACCTGCTCCATCTGCTCCATCTCGGCGAGGAGCCGAGCGCAGAAGCCGGCGTCCAGCCGGTCGTCCTGGCCGGTGGCCCTGGACAGGTCCCAGGTGTGCATGAACACATCGGCGGTGTAGAACCGGTCGATCGCGGTCGCCAGCGGCAGGCGGCCGATGTGGGGGTTGGCGAGTTCCCGGTGCGCCGTCTCCGGATCGTCGAGCACCGCCTGCACACCGTCGCAGTGAACCTGCCACGCGGCGACCGGGTCCTCGTCCACCGACGGTCCGCAGGGCAGTTCGACGCCGGCGCCGGAGGAGAGAAACCCGGGGAGCCATTCGGTCAGGTGGCGGACGACGTCGCGGGCGGCCCAGCCTTCGACGGGGGAGGGCACGTCCCAGGACCTGGTGCCGCGTACCCGTTCGGTGAACAGTCCGGCGACCTGACGGTGCCGCTCGGCCGGGCGGTCAGACAGCGCCATCGGCGAGCATCCCGTCCAGCTTCGCGTAACCTTCGTCGACACCGACCTCCATGCCGCTGCGCAGCCACGCATCGCGGCTTTCGAAGCTGTCGACCAGCGACTGCGTCCGCAGCCGCGTACGGCCGTCGCCCAGGTCCTCGAACCACAGCGTCTCCAGCGCGACCCCGTCGGGGTCGCCCTCGAACGTGAAGGTCTGCACGATACGGTCCGGCCGTACCTCGTGGAAGCAGCCGTGGAACCCGTACTCCGTGCCGTCGTGCGCGGAGACGTACCGCCAGCTGCCGCCGGTGCGGGCATCCCAGTGCTCGATCCGGGTGACCGTGGCCTCGGGACCCGCCCACCGGGCGAACAGCGCGGGATCGGTGTGGGCGCGGAAGAGCTGCTCGGGCGTCGCCGCGAAGTCACGAGTCGTCCGGATGACCGGCAGCCCCGGATCGGCCTCGATGACTGTCTGCGTGATCCTGTTCATGCTCGTCCCTTCTCATGTCGGCGATGACGGCGTCGAGGCGGCGGTAGCGCTGCTCGACACGGTCCCGATGGCGCTCGATCCAGGTGTCCATCAGGTCCAAGGCCCGGACCTCCAGGCGCACCGGCCGGGGCTGCGGCCCTCGCGGCCGGCTGACGAGCCCGGCGTCCTCGAGCACCCGCAAGTGCTTGTAGACGGCCTGCAGCGTCATCCGGTACGGCTCGGCCAGCCGGCTCACGGTCGCGTCGCCCTCCGCGAGCCGGGCGATCATGTCGCGCCGGGTCGGATCGGCGAGGGCGGCGAAGATTCGAGACAGCGCGTCCATGGTTTCCGCCCTCCCTCGGTTTCAACCCAATGGTTGAAAGGATCGTAGACCGTGGAGACCCGTCCGACAACCATGTGGTTGAAAGCGCTGCTCCTGCCTCTCTGCGCCAGCCGACCGGCCCGGTGTCGCCGAGGGGCCTCGCGCGGTTCAATGCGATCGAGCGCGATGTCCGCATCGGTTCGGGAGGGCATGTGCCGGTGTTCGCGTGCGCGGGTTGCGGAGCGCTGCTGACCTCGCCCGTAGTGCGGGTCGCGCTTCCCGTCCATGCCCACCAGCGGTCCGGCCATGACCTGCTTCCCGATCTCATGAAACCGGGACGTACGCCGTGGACCCGGAGCCTTCCGGACCACCCTGGCGCTGTATCCGCCGGCCCCGTCGCCGACGTGTTCCGTCCGGCGCTCGACGTCCTGCTTCCGCCTGG
Source organism: Microbispora sp. NPDC046973 (assembly GCF_040644495.1). Taxonomy (NCBI): domain Bacteria; kingdom Bacillati; phylum Actinomycetota; class Actinomycetes; order Streptosporangiales; family Streptosporangiaceae; genus Microbispora; species Microbispora sp. NPDC046973. The sequence goes on from NZ_JBEYWQ010000037.1 coordinate 23,794, forward strand.
GCCGGCGATGAGGAGCCAGTCACTGGCGGGGCCGGGCCTACCCCGACCTCGGACATCGCCCTGGTTCCGCGGCATCCGCAGACCGGCGAGACGTGGCCGTGCGGTGCGGGGGCAGCGGTGTCGCTGACCGCGGCGGTGTGGACGTACCGGAGGTGCGCGAGCCGTGGCTGCGCGCGATCCACGACCGTGTGAGGGGCTGCCGGTACCGCGACCCCTTCCTGCGATGCCTTGACGCCGTCGGGGTCAGAAGCGGAACGCCTCCACGAAGCGGTGGAGAAGCGCGGGGTCGCCGTGCACGCGCACGCTGCCGTCGGCGAGCGCTTCGCCGGGGGTCCTGGCACCGGTCATCAGCGCGTGGATCCCCTGGTCGGCCACTCTCTCGACGACGAGGTCCGGGGCGGGATGCGGGCCGATGCCGACCGTCAGGGCCCCATCGGTGATCTGCAGGCGGAGGGTGAAGTCGCCCATGCGGACCTCGTAGCCGACGGTGGTCCCTCGGGCCGCTTCCGGGCGGTAGGTGGTGCGGAAGGCCATGGCCACCGATTCGGGGGTGACGACCTCGCCGGCGCGGGGCTCGGTCATCGTTTTGGCGCCCCAGCGGCCCAGCGCGATCAGCGCCGGTTCGAGCTCGCGGCCGTAGTCGGTGAGCTCGTAGACGACCGCGCGCTCGGGGTGCGGCAGCGCGCGGCGCAGGACCAGGCCCGCCTCTTCGAGCTGTTTGAGCCGGGCCGACAGGATGTTGGTCGGGATCGCCCGCAGACCCTTGTGCAGGTCCGTGTAGCGCTGGGGTCCCGACAACAGGTCGCGGACGATCAGCAGGGTCCAGCGTTCGCCGACCATCTCCAACGCGCGGGCCAGGCCGCAGAACTGTCCGTACTCACGAGCCGCCATGCTGCAGATCCTACCGCATACTTCAGTTGACAAAGCATGCTTGTAAAAGACAAGCTTGCAGCTCATTCGGCCGCTTCGGCCGGTTCCCCTGGTGTTACTTGAGGAGTGAACGCATGACTGCGCGGAAGGTCGTCGCCGGGCTGTTCGTGTCGCTGGACGGTGTCGTGGAGGCGCCCGAGACCTGGCACTTCCCCTACCTGAGCGAGGAGATGGGCGTTGCGGTCGGCCAGACGTACGCCGAGGCCGACACCCTGCTGATGCCCCTGGAGCTCGCCCGGTCCGTTGCCTTCACCACCGGCGTGCTCGACCTGACCTACCGGCCCGCCTGACCGACCCCACTGAACAGGAACGGAGGACACCGATGAACGACGTCGAGACCGGGACGCTGCACGTTCCCGGCGCACGCCTGCACTACGAGGTGCGGGGAACGGGACCGCTGCTGCTGATGATCCCCGGCGCGCCCGCGGACGCCGGGGCGCTGGCCGGGCTCGCCGCGAGCCTGTCCGACCGCTACACCGTCGTCACCTACGACCAGCGCGGCCTGTCCCGCAGCACCCTGACGGGCCCGCCCTCCGAACAGGACGTCGGGGTCTTCAGTGCGGACGCCTGCCGCCTGCTGGCCGCCTTGGGCGGCGAGCCGGCCTACGTGCTGGGCAGCAGCGGCGGTGCGCTCACCGCCCTGGACCTGGCGGTTCGCCACCCCGAACGGGTGCGCGCCCTGGTCGTGCACGAGCCGCCGATCCCCGAACTGCTGCCCGGCCGCGAGCACTGGCGGGCGGCGTTCCAGGACGTGTACGACACCTACCGAGACCAGGGCGCGGGCGCGGCCATGGGCAAGTTCGTCGCCACCGTCGACGGGAGGAACAGCGCGCCTCCCGCGATGCCCGATCCTTCCCTGATGCCGCCCGAGGCCCTGGAGATGATGGGCCGTATCCAGGGCAACCTCGACTACTTCCTGGCCCACGTGCTGCTGCCCGTGCTGCGCTTCGAGCCCGACCTCGCCGCGCTGCGCTCCGGTCCCGTGCCGGTCGCCGTCGGCGTCGGCGCGGAGTCGGGCGACGGCGTGCCCGCTCTGTCCGCCCGGGCGCTGGCCGAACGGCTCGGCGTCGAGCCGCTCGTCTTTCCCGGCGACCACCAGGGCCTGGCGCTCGACGTCGCCGCCTGCGCCGATATCATCCACGCGGCCCTCGCCCGGCCGCGCTGACCAGGGCGGGCGCAGGGCCCGGCCGTACGATTTCGATGATGGGACCTGATCGACGATGAACCGGCACGACAAATCGTTCACCGGCACCCCGCGGGTGGTGCGGGCGGCGGCCCTGGCCGACGCCGACCTCGATCCGGACCCGCTCGACCCCGCGCAGGTCGTGTCCGGAACCCCTGAGGTCCGTCATCTGGAACTGGCGTCGGGTGCGGACCTGGCGGTCGGCGTCTGGCAGCACGGGCCGGGAGTGAGCACCGACACCGAGGCGGACGAGGTCTTCGTCGTGCTTCGCGGCAGCGCGACGATCGAGGTCGAGAACGGCCCGGTGCTCGACGTCGGCCCGGGCGACGTCGTCCTGATGCCCGGGGGCGCGCGCACGGTGTGGACGGTGCACGAGACGCTCCGCAAGGTGTACGCCGTGCGGCCCTGACCACCTCACCAGGTTCGCGGCGGCCCCGGCCGTGTGCCCGGGGCCGCCGCGCGCCGGTCAGCGAGTCTCGGTGAGGTCGCGCACGCGGACGTCGCGGAACGCGACGACCGAGGCGCCGTCGTGGTTCTGTAGCCCGACGTAGCCGCGCTCGAACTGCCGGCCGCTCGTGCCGGGATCCGCCGGACGCCCGGGGAACGGTATGCCGGGGACGTTGTCGAACTCGTTGATCACCTCGCCGTTGCGGATCACCGTGTAGTGCTGTCCGACCACCCGGATCTCCAGGTCGTTCCACACGCCCTTGGCGGTCGGACGGGCGTGGGCGAGGTCGAGGTCGGCGAACCCGTACACCGATCCCGTCTTGCGCGGGTCGTCACCGCCGCCTTCCGGGGTGTCGTTGATCTGGATCTCGTGGCCGCAGTTGACCGCGACCCAGGCCGGGTCGCTCGTCTTGCACTCGGGGTTGGCCGCGGGGTCCACGCCGGGGAAGCGGACGAACACGCCGCTGTTGGAGCGGGCGTCCCCGGCCCGCTCGTCCCGGAACTTCAGGCGCAGCGAGAAGTCGCCGAACCGCTCCGCCGTGTACCAGAGCATGCCGAGGCCGCCCCCGGCGGGCGAGTTCACGGTCACCACGGAGCCGTCGTCGCGCAGGGCGAAGCCCCGGCCGCCGACGTACCCCCATTTCTCGAAGGACGCCCGCGTCCCGTCGAAGATCGTCCGGTATGGGCTCGGGCCGTTCGGCCGCCCGATGCCGGACCGGGCCGCGGTCTTCATGAGCGTCGCCCGCTCCTGGGCACTGAGCACCCCGGAGCCGGTGAGAGCCCGTGTGACCTCGCCGACATGGGTGACGAACGCGCCGTGGTCGCTCCACGCCTTCTCGTCGTCGACGAGGTCGTTGACGGTGCAGCCTCCCGCGGCGGTCCTGTTCGGGACACCGCTGTCGGCGTCCAGGAACCGGACCGTGGGCCTGGAGTCGGGAGCGGCGCACGACGCCTGCTCGGCGGTCGCCGGCGGAGCCGCCACACTCGTCGCGACGGCCGCGGTGGCGAGCAGGCTCCCGGCGAGCGCCGCCGTTCTTCCCTGTGTACGCATGTCGGGGTTCCTCCCTGTGGCTGGACGGCGGATCGCGGGCCGTCGCGGCCCGCGTGACTTCGGCGGGAGCCGGGGCGGACCGCCCCGCCGGCGCTCACACCAGCGGGGACGGGCCCGCCCCGGCCGCCTGCTGTCACCCGGCCGGCTTCAGCACCACCTCGTCACTGCCGGACAGCGCCGGCAGCCCGTCGGCGCCCGGGTCGGTGTACGTGGCGGCGAAGACACCGGACAGATTGTCGTTCGCCGGGTCGTGTCCGGAGGGCACCGTGGTCGTGATGCTGCCGGTGCATCCGCTCGCGGTCGTCTGCGGGTGCCCGTGCTGGTCGTGCCCGAGGATGTAGGTCACCTGAACGCGGGAGCAGTCCACCGGCTGGTCGTCGGTCACCTTGACCTCGAACTGCACGACGTCGCCGAAGTGGAACGGCTGCCCCTCGACCGGCTTGACGAACTCGACGACCGGCGCCTGGTTCCCGACCACGACCTCGACCTCGGCCGTGGCCGAGCGCCCGCGCTGGGGGCCGCCCACGTCGGTCACCTTCAGCGTCGCGCGGTAGACGCCGTTCTCCTCGTAGGTGAAGGTCGGGTTGGCCTCGCGCGAGTCCACCTTGCCGTCGGCGTCGAAGTCCCAGGCGTACTGGAGCCGGTCGCCGTCGGCGTCCGCGGTGCCCTCGCTGGAGAACGCGACGGTGAGCGGCGCCTTGCCGTTGGTCTTGTCCGCCGACGCCTTCGGGGTCGGCGAGTGGTTGCCGTTCTCCCCGATGTAGTCGATGCGGGCCAGTTGCGCGTCCGGGTTCTGCGAGAAGTAGCCGTCGCCGTACTCCAGGACGTAGAGCGCGCCGTCCGGGCCGAACTCCATGTCCATGGCGTTGTCGAAGGTGAACGACGGCAGGACGGACTCGATCTTCGCGAGCTTGCCGTCCGCGGCCAGACGCATGCCCTTCACCCAGTCACGCGACCACTCGTAGAGCAGCGGCACTCCGTCGTAGTACTCCGGCCAGGCCACCGGGCTGCGGCCCTGCGCCGCCTTCTTGTCGTAGTGGTAGACGGGACCGCCCATCGGGGAGATGCCGCCCGTGCCGAGCTCGGGAAACTCGGCGGACGCCCCGTAGGTGTACCACACGTCCGGCTGCGCGACCGGGGGAAGCTCGCGCAGGCCGGTGTTGTGCGGGGAGTCGTTCACCGGGGCCGCGCAGTCGAAGAGCGCGCCGGACTTGCCGGTGGCGAAGTCGTAGTCGACGTAGGGGAGCTTGGCGGTCGCGCAGTACGGCCAGCCGTAGTTGGACGGCTTGCGGATGACCGTCCACTTGCCGGTGCCGGCCGGGCCGCGGCTCGGGTTGGCGCGGTTCGCGTCAGGCGAGTAGTCGCCGACGTAGAGGTCGCCGTTCTCCTTGTTGATCTCGATGCGGAAGGGGTTGCGCAGTCCCATCGCATAGATCTCGGGCCGGGTCTTCGCGGTGCCCGGCTTGAACAGGTTGCCCTCGGGGATCGTGTAGCCGCCGCCGTCCTTGGGCTTGACGCGCAGGATCTTGCCGCGCAGGTCGTTGGTGTTGCCGGCGCTGCGCTGCGCGTCGTACGCCGGGTTGCGGCCCGGCCGCTCGTCGATGGGGGTGTAGCCGTCGGACGCGAAGGGGTTGGTGTCGTCGCCCGTGGACAGGTAGAGGTTGCCCTCGGCGTCGAAGACGATGTCGCCGCCGACGTGGCAGCAGATGCCCCGGTCGACCGGGACGTCGAGGATTTTCTGCTCGCTCGCCAGGTCGATCTGGCCCTTCGTGAACTCGAAGCGGGAGAGCCGGATCAGGCCCTTGAAGCGCTCCCAGTCCGCCGCGGTGCCCTGGTTGGGGGCGTCGCCCTCGTTGACGTCGGGCGTCTTCGGGTCGTCGACGGGGGTGTTCAGCGGGGGTGAGTAGTAGAGGTAGACCCAGTTGTTGCCCTTGCCGAAGTTCGGGTCGAGCGCGATGCTCTGCAGGCCCTCCTCGTCGTGCTGGTACACGTTGATGGTGCCGGCCTTCGTGTTGAGGCCGGTCGCCGGGTCGTGCATCCAGATCGTTCCGGCGCGGGTGGTGTGCAGAACCCGGCCGTCGGGCAGGACGGCGAGGTCCATGGGCTCGCCGGGGGTGTCGTTGAGAGTCACCTTCTGGAAGGCGGATTCCGGGGGCGCCGGGCTCTCCTGCGCCGCCGCGATCGACGGCGTGGTCAGGAGGCCCGTCATGACGGCGGCTGCTGCCGCCGCCATCAGCCTGGTCCTCGTGGAGGTACCGTTCACGTGATGCTTCTCCTTGGCCGGAGGGCGTCAGATGGGAGGCCGGGCCGCCACCCGTGCCGCGGCAACGGCGGGGAAGCGTGGCGGTCCGGCCGCTCGTTGAGGGGAAGACGCGCCCACGCCGAAGCCGGCGAGGGCAGGGCCACGGAGGCCGCACTCGGAAGTGGTCGCCAGGGCGGCCGCACGCATCGTCCCCTTCGTGAGGACGCGTGCGCCGAACGCGTCGTGATCGAACACTGAGTCGAACACTGAATCGAACGCTGCCTGGCTCGGTCGGCGTGCCACCGTCGTCGAGCGCGAGACGCCCACATTGTTACGGCCGTGCAACGGCACGGTCAATACCGCGCTTTGACTTTCGCGGCTGACCGCTCGGTCAGGTGCCGGCGGGCGACCGGACCGGCGTTATGAGCACTGAAAAACCTACTTTCGTTGACATTGGGGATAAGTTCGATCTAGCGTCGCAAAACATGCGGTCGATACGACAGAAGTCCTACCGGAGGTTGATCGACTCGCCACGTTAGGTAGTCAAGGCTTGGCGCGTCGCCTGGGGGCGTACGCCCGGTCGCCCGCTCCCGTCGCGCCGAGACGGCGAGCGGGCGAGTGCCACCCGGGCGGCGGACCCGGGCGACGCGCCCATTCCTGCCGCCTCCGGGCGCGCCGTCAGTCCCCGGGCGGGAAGGGGACGTGGACGCGGCCCTCGGTGTGCATGAGCTCGAACGTCCTGCGGATCGACGCGGCGTCGTTGAGATGCGGGAACGGGGCGTCCGGGGGAGCGGCGACCCCGAGGAAGGCGCACAGCGGTCCCCAGCCCTCGCGCACGTCGAAGACCAGGAGCCGCTCGGCGGGAACGGCGGCCAGCACCGCGGCGACATGCCGGTGGTAGGCCGCGACGGCCCGCTCCTCGTCCGGGGGGTGACCGGGCCGCCAGTCCTCGCCGAAGACCGACCCGCTGATCCGCTCGAAGAGCGGCCGGAGGCTCGTCATCGCCGCGACGACGGGACGGATGGCCTCGGGCGCCTCGTCCTCCCGCATCGGCTCGCGCGGGCTGAGCGAGCCCAGCATGCGGAAACTGCCATACCAGCTGTGGGGGTCGCGGACCGTGAGGACGACCTTGGCGTCCGGATAGGCCCGTGCCAGCTCCCGCCAGAAGAAGCTGGCGGGCCAGTCCACACAGGACCGGAAGCCCTCGAAGATCCGTTCCCAGTCGGCCGCCCCGCCCGAGCAGATCGGCAGCCATCGTTCGGCGAGCTCCGGGCGGAGCAGGACCTCGAAGGTGTGGTAGCAGGGCCCGAAGCCGAGCCGTTCCAGGGCCGCCTTCGTCGACGTCGTACCGGTGCGCGGGAGTCCCGCGCCGATGACCTCCAGCATGTCCAGGCTCCCGTCGTCGCCCCCGCCGGCTGACGCCGTAGACCATGCCCGCCCGCCGGGCGTTCTCACGACGTGCCCACGCTCCCCACGGCATGCCGCCTCCACGCTCTGAAATAATTCGGCGTCTTCATGAAACTTTCCAAGCGCCGCAGGCCTCCGGCTGAGGCGGAACGCCTCTGACGTCCGCCTCTTCGTCGTCGCGGAAAACGGGATGATCTGCCGCTTGAGCCGTCAGAAAGTTTTAGGCACGCTGCGGAAACATTCACGTCGCCGGATCCGGTGAGGGCGTGGCATCCGCGATCCGCGAGCAGTGCGGGGAGCCCGGGCGCCACGGCCACACGTCCCGGTCGGCGCAACCGGAGGAAGGACAGCTCACGTGAGACGACGCATCGCGGCCTTACTGGCCGCAGTGCTGCTGCCCGTGGTCGCGGCGACCACGTTGCTGGTCACCCAACCGGCCGCCGCGGCCTCGCTGACCCGGGTGACCAGCTTCGGCAACAACCCGAGCAACCTGAACATGTACATCTACGTGCCGGACCGGGTGGCCGCCCGGCCCGCGCTGCTGGTCGCCGTCCACTACTGCACGGGCACCGCGTCGGCGCTGTTCAGCGGATACTTCCGCGACTACGTGACCGCGGCCGACCAGTACGGGTTCATCATCGTGTTCCCCGAGGCCACGCGCAGCGGGCAGTGCTTCGACGTGTACTCGCCCCAGGCGCTGAAGCGGGGCGGCGGCAGCGACCCGGTCGGCATCATGTCGATGGTCGACTACGCCAAGTCGCGCTACAACGTGGACCCCGGCCGCGTCTACGTCAGCGGCGTCTCCTCCGGCGCGATGATGACCAACGTGCTGGCGGCCGAGTATCCGGACGTCTTCAAGGCGGGCTCGGCGTTCATGGGCGTTCCGGCGGGCTGCTTCGCCACCACCGACGGCTCCACCTGGAACAGCCAGTGCTCCGGCGGGCAGAGCATCAAGACCGCCCAGCAGTGGGGGGACCTGGCCCGTTCGATGTACTCCGGCTACGGCGGCTCGTACCCGCGCATGCAGTTGTGGCACGGCACCACCGACACGACGCTGAACTACAACAACTTCGGCGAAGAGATCAAGCAGTGGACCAACCTCAACGGCGTCAGCCAGACGCCCGTGTCCACCGACAGCCCCTCGTCGGGGTGGACCCGCACCCGATACGGCAACAGCGGCACCCAGCCGCCGGTCGAGGGCGTCAGCGTCTCCGGTCAGGGGCACTCGCTGCCCCTCAACGGCATGATCGCCTACGCGATCGACTTCCTCGGACTCAACAGCACCACGCCGAGCTCTCCCTCGCCCACGCCGTCCCCCACGCCGTCCCCTACGCCACCGAACAGCCCGTCTCCGAGCCCGTCTGCGAGCCCGTCTGCGAGCCCGTCGTCCGGCCCGAGCGGCGGTCCGCCGGCCACGACCCTCGGCGCGGCCGCCGCCCGCAGCGGCCGGTATTTCGGTACGGCGATCAGCGCGAGCAAGCTGGGCGACTCGGCCTACACGACGATCGCGAACCGTGAGTTCAACATGATCACGGCCGAGAACGAAATGAAGATCGACGCCACCGAGCCCAACCAGAACCAGTTCACCTTCACCAACGCCGACCGGATCTACAACTGGGCGGTGCAGAACGGCAAGCGGGTGCGCGGCCACACGCTGGCCTGGCACCAGCAGCAGCCGGGCTGGATGCAGTCGCTGTCGGGCAGCGCCCTGCGCCAGGCGATGATCAACCACATCAACGGCGTCATGTCCCACTACAAGGGCAAGATCTACGCCTGGGACGTGGTCAACGAGGCCTTCGACGACAACACCGGCGGCCGCCGCGACTCCAACCTCCAGCGGACCGGCAACGACTGGATCGAGGTCGCCTTCCGCACCGCCCGCGCCGCCGACCCCGACGCCAAGCTCTGCTACAACGACTACAACACCGACAACTGGACCTGGGCCAAGACCCAGGGCGTCTACAACATGGTCAAGGACTTCAAGGCCCGCGGCGTGCCCATCGACTGCGTCGGCTTCCAGTCCCACTTCAACAGCGGCAGCCCCTACCCGAGCAACTACCGGACGACCCTGCAGAACTTCGCCGCCCTCGGCGTCGACGTGCAGATCACCGAGCTGGACATCCAGGGCGCCTCCGCGACCACCTACGCCAACGTCGTCAACGACTGCCTGGCCGTCCCCCGCTGCAACGGCATCACCGTCTGGGGCGTCCGCGACAGCGACTCCTGGCGCTCCGGCGACACCCCCCTGCTGTTCGACGGCAACGGCAACAAGAAACCCGCCTACACCTCGGTGCTGAACGCCCTCAACGCCGCCGTGCCCGGCACCTCACCCAGCCCGACCCCGCCGGTGAGCCCGAGCCCCACACCGCCGGTCAGCCCGAGCCCGACTCCGCCGGTCAGCCCCTCGCCGGGGGACTCGCCGCAGCCGGGCGGGTGCGGCGCGACGATGCGCACGGTCAACTCCTGGCCCGGCGGCTTCCAGTCCGAGGTCACGGTCCGCGCCGGCGGCTCGGCGGTCAACGGCTGGACGGTGAACTGGAGCTGGTCCGGATCGCAGTCCATCACCCAGCTGTGGGGCGGCGTCAAGTCCGGCTCCGGCGCCTCGGTCTCGGTGCGCAACGAGTCGTGGAACGGCACGCTGTCCGCCAACGGCACCACCACCTTCGGTTTCACCGCCAACGGCAGCGCCGACACGCCGACGCTGACGTGCAGTGCCTCCTGACCGGTGACACCGCGATGACGCGCTCCTGACCAGGAGGAGCGCCAGGGGCACCCCCGCCACCCGCGGGGGTGCCCCGTGCGTGTGGCGGGGAGGCCATGCGGACGTGGCGGGGAGTCAGTGCGCGAAGCCGCCGGGCCTGCCGTTCCTGTCGGCGATCAGGCCGGCGAGCGTGGCCACCGCGATCTCCGCGGGCGTACGGGAACCGATGTTGAGCCCGATCGGGCGGTGTACGCGGGCGATCTCCTCGGGCGGGACACCCAGCTCGGTCAGCGCCCGCACGTGCGGGCCAGGGTGACGGGGACTGCCCATCACGCCGATCCAGCGCGCGGGGCCGCCGAGAACGTCACGCAGGATCGGCCCGATCTCCGCGCGGTGGTGGTCGGTGACGACCACGTCGGCCGTGCCGTCCAGATGGTCGCCCACCTCCCTGACCACCGGGACCGAGCCGGACGGGAGGCCGCCGAGCCCGCGCTCCGGATCCGGCTCCAGCAGGATCGGCCGGAAGCCCAGCTCCGCGCCGAACCGCAGCAGGTGATCGGCCACCGGAGAGGCGAACACCGCGACCAGCGTCCGGCTCGCCTCCTCCGAGCGCACTTCGCCGTGGGCGGCCGCGCACGCGGGGTCCTGGTCATGGCTGTGGCTCATGTCCGCAGTTTCTCAGCCACGCGGCCCGGGGGACGACCCCCGGGTCCCGCCGGGGTGCGAAGGCGCGGGGAGGATCGGGCTGTGAACACGATGCTTCCGGTGACCCCGATGCTCGGCGTCGTGATGACGCTGCTCGCGCTGGCGGGGGCCGCCGTCGCCGCCCTGGGCCGGTCCGGGCACGCGGCGGCCATCCTGACGGCCGCGGGGCGGGCCGCCGTCCAGCTCGCCCTGGTGTCCCTCGTCATCGGGTGGGCGATCGGGCTGCTGCCCGCCGTGGTGGTGTTCCTGCTCGTCATGTACGGCGTGGCGAGCGGCACCGCCGGCCGGCGGATCACGCGGGGGCGGGCCGGCTGGTGGGCCGCCGTGCCGATCGCGGCGGGCACGGCGCCGGTGGTGGTCCTGATGCTGGTCACGGGCGTCCTGCCGGCGCGCGGGATCACGCTGATCCCGGTGACCGGCATCCTGCTGGGCGGCTGCCTCACCGCCACGGCGCTGGCCGGCCGCCGCGCGCTCGACGAGCTGCGGCAGCGGCGCGGGGAGGTCGAGGCCGCGCTCGCGCTGGGGTTGTCCCCTCGGGACGCGGCTCTGGAGATCTGCCGCCCGGCCGCCGCGCGGGCGCTCGTGCCCGCGTTGGACCAGACGCGCACGGTGGGCCTGGTCACGCTGCCCGGCGCGTTCGTCGGCATGATGCTGGCCGGCTCCGACCCCGTGCATGCGGGGGCCGTGCAGCTCGCGGTCCTCGTCGCCCTGCTGGCCGCCGAGTCGGCGGCCGTCGTGGTCACGATCGAGCTCGCCGCCCGCGGGCGTTTCACCCCCTGAACGACGCCGCCCGATCGGACGCTATTGCCTTTCGTCCACAAGTGGTCAAGACTGAGCGAACTCGATCAGATTCGGTCGCGCTGTCCCCTGGCGGGCGACCGAAGCTGAGCGATTTCGCCTGCCGTCACCCCCCCTGAGACCCCCGAGAACGCCCGAGGTGACCATGAGACACGCCGTCGCGGTGCTCGCGACGCTCGCGGCGCTGGCCGCGCCGACCGCCCTCATCCCCGCCCCGGCCGAGGCCGCCCACGCCCAGGCGCCGCCCGCGGCGTACCCGGAGGTCGGCAGGGGCACCGCCTTCCTCGACCACGACGCGCTCGTGTCGGGCTATGCCGAGCCGGAGTGGTACAAGGCCAACATCCCGTTCCTGGAGGTGCCGGACCGGGAGATCCAGGACGTCTACTACTACCGCTGGAGCACCTACAAGCGGCACATCCGCTACACCGACTCCGCGACCGGCGACATCGTCACCGAGTTCCACAACCCGCCCGGATACTCCGCCCCGCTCGGCGGCATCGTCGCCGCCGCGGGTCACCACGTGTACGAGGGGCGCTGGCTGCGCGACACCCGCCCGATCGACGACTACCTCACCTACTGGCTGCAGGGACCCGGGGCCGGTCCCAAGCCGAAGGAGGACTACGTCAACAAGGACACCGACGACTGGGCGCACCAGTACTCCTGGTGGGCGGCCGACGCCGCCTACCAGCGCTATCTGGTCACCGGTGACGCGTCCTTCGTCGAGGGGCTGCTGCCCGACCTGGTCCGGCAGTACGACAAGTGGGGCGGCCAGTACGACAAGGCACTGGGGCTCTACTGGTCGGTGCCGGTGTGGGACGCGATGGAGTACACCGCCTCCTCCTACGAGACCGACCCGGCCGATCCCTACCACGGCGGCGCGGGTTACCGGCCGACGCTGAACGCTTACCAGTACGGCGACGCCAAGGCGATCGCCGCCATCGCGGACATGCGCGGCGACAATGCCCTGGCCAGGAAGTTCGAGGAGCGGGCGGCGTCGCTGCGGGATGCGCTGCACCGTTACCTGTGGGACCCGCAGCGCTCCTTCTTCTACCACAAGGCCCGCGCCGACCTGGACCCCCGGCAGCGGCTGGTGTCCACGCGGGAGCAGATCGGGTTCGTCCCGTGGGCGTTCGACATGGCCGAGCCCGGCACGGAGAAGGCGTGGGCGCAGCTGCTCGACCCGCAGGGGTTCGCCGCGCCGTACGGGCCGACCACCGCCGAGCGGCGCAGCCCGCTGTTCATGCGCGACGCGCTGAGCGGCTGCTGCCGCTGGGACGGGCCGAGCTGGCCCTACTCCACCTCGACGACGCTCACCGCGATGGCCAACCTGCTCGACGACTACGACCAGGACGTGGTCACCGCCGCCGACTACTACGCGGTGCTGCGCGGCTACGCGCTCACCCAGTACAAGGACGGGCACCCGTACGTCGCCGAGGCGCACCACCCGGACGAGCCGCGCTGGATCTACGACTCCCGGGGGCACAGCGAGCACTACAACCACTCGACCTTCAACGACCTGGTGATCAGCGGCCTGATCGGGCTGCGCCCGCAGCCGGACGGCACGGTCGTGCTGAACCCGCTCGTCCCGGCCGGGTGGGACTACTTCGCGCTGGAGAACGTGCCCTACCACGGCCACAACGTGACGGTCCTGTGGGACCGCGACGGCAGCAGGTACGGCCAGGGGGCGGGCATGCGCGTCTACGTGGACGGCAGGCCCGCAGCCCGCCGGGCCACGGTCGGCGAGCTGACCGCCCGGGTGCCGGCCGCCGTGGCACCCGACCGGTCGTCGCGGCCGGTCGACGACGCCGCCAACCCGTACGGCACCGGCTACCCCAAGCCGTTCGCGTCGTACACCAACGGCATCGACAACGTGTGGGACGCCGTGGACGGGCGGATCTTCTACGACGACATCCCGCACAACCGGTGGACCAACTACCGCTCCCCGAACGCCGAGGACCATCTCGGCGTGGACTTCGGCGTGCCGACCCGGGTGAGCGACGTGCGGTTCTACGCCTACGACGACGGCGGCGGGGTGAAGGCCCCCGCGTCGTACCGGCTGGAGTTCTGGGACGGCGCGGCGTGGCGCGAGGTGCCGGATCAGACGCGCACGCCAGAACGGCCCGTCGGCGCGGCGCTCAACCGCGTCACGTTCCCGGCCCTGACCACGACCAGGATCCGGCTGGTGTTCGGCAACCCGCCCGGCGCGTATGTCGGCGTGACCGAACTGCAGGCGTGGTCGCCCGCCGCGGGCGACACCTCGGTGGACGTCGCCGTCGCCGGGCAGGCGCGTCCCGGCGTGCCCGCCGAGGTGAGCACCACCTTCGCCAACCGGGGGCGCACACCCGCCACCCGGGTGACGGCGTCGCTGGCCGTGCCGCCCGGCTGGTCGGCCGAGCCGGTCGGCAGCCCGCGGACCCCCGTGGTGCGGCCAGGCGGCGAGTTCACCGTACGCTGGCGGGTCGCGCCGCCCCCCGGAACCGCGCCGCGCCCCGGCGCCCACCCGGTGCGCGCGATCGCCGAGTACGACGGGCCGGCGCGGGCCGTGAGTCCCTACGCCCAGGTGACCGTGGGGCTCGACCCCGACGCCTACGGGAAGGCGGAGGTCGAGGACGACTTCGGCGCCGACACCTCGGCGGGCTACACCCTCTACAAGCCCGAGGGCGGCGAGGCCCTGCCGGCGATCACGGCCGGCGGCGGCCGGTTCGCGGGCAGCGGCACGCAGCCGTTCTTCGGCCTCGCCGCCGGACCCGCGGGGCTCTCGTCGGCCGACGCGATCAGCGTGGTGACGGCAGGGGAGTTCGCCGGCACCGGCAGCCCCGAGGACAGCGTGTTCGTCGGCTGGGTGAAGGACGCCGGGACCTACGTGACCGCCTGGTACAACAACACCCGCAAGCAGTCGGGCATCAACGTGCGGGTCGGCGGCCGGTTCCTCGACACGCCCGGCGACGCCCCGCTGACGCTGAAGCCGGGTGACCGGTTCGCGCTGGCGCTGTCGGGCGACACCATCACCTCCTTCGCCTACACCGGCGGCCAGTGGCGGCCGCTGCGTACGGCGGACATCGGCGGCGCGCTCGCCACCCCGCAGGCCCGCGAGGGCTTCCGCTACGGCTTCGGCCTGCGCGGCACCTCGGGCACGATCACGATCGCCGGCCTGGAGGGCCGCGCTTCCCCGTAGTGCGGGCCGCGGCGAAGGACGCGCGCCGACACCGGCTGACGGCCCCCGTCCCGATGGGATGGGGGCCGTTGCGATGGGCCTCGTCACAACGGGCCCGTCACACGGGCATCCGCACCGCTCCGGTGTCGGCGGACCGCGCCAGCGCCGCGTAGGCGCGCAGGGCCGTGGAGACGTGCCGTTCACGGTCGCGGGGCCGATAGCCGGTGTCCCGTTCCAGCCGGGCACGGCGGGCGGCGAGGTCCGCGTCGGGCACCCGGACGTGGAGGGCGCGCGCGGCGATGTCGACGGTGATCACGTCCCCGTCCTCGACGAGCGCGAGAGGACCGCCCGCCGCGGCCTCGGGTGAGACATGGCCGACCGACAGGCCGGAACTGCCGCCGGAGAAGCGGCCGTCGGTCACCACGGCGCACGTGCCGGCGAGACCGCGTCCCTTGAGGTAGGCGGTGGGGTAGAGCATCTCCTGCATGCCGGGACCGCCGCGCGGGCCCTCGTAGCGGATGACCAGCACGCTGCCCGGGGTCACCCGCCCGGACAGGACGGCTTCCGCGGCTTCCTCCTGCGACTCGGTCACCACCGCACGGCCGGTGAAGAGGCGCATTCCGTCCGGGACACCGGCGGATTTGACCACGGCGCCGTCGGGGGCGAGGTTGCCGCGCAGGACCGCCAGGCCGCCGTCCGGCGAGTAGGCGTGTGCGGTGTCGCGGATGCAGCCGCCCGCGGCGTCCGTGTCCAGGGACTCCCATCGCGCCGACTGGGAGAAGGCGGTGGCGGAGCGGACGCCGCCGGGGGCGGCGTGGAAGAGGCCGAGGGCCTCGGGCGCGGGCGCCGCGCCCCGGACGTCCCAAGTGGCCAGCCATCCGGTGAGCGAGTCGGCGTGGACGGCGTGCACGTTCTCGTGGAGAAGCCCGGCGCGGTGCAGCTCGCCCATGATCGCGGGGACGCCGCCGGCCCGGTGGACGTCCTCCATCAAATAGGGGCTGTTGGGGGCGACCTTGCACAGGCACGGCACGGTGCGCGAGCGGGCCTCGACATCGCGCAGGGTGTAGTCGAGCTCCGCCTCCCGGGCCGCGGCGAGCAGGTGGAGGACGGTGTTGGTGGAGCCCCCCATGGCCAGGTCCAGGGCCATGGCGTTGTCGAAGGCCGCCCGCGAGGCGATGGCCCGGGGCAGCACGGAGGCGTCGTCCTTGCCGTAGTAGCGTGTGGTCAGCTCCATGACCGTACGGCCGGCCTGCTCGTACAGCCTCCGGCGGGCGGTGTGGGTGGCCAGGGTCGAGCCGTTGCCGGGCAGGGCCAGGCCGAGCGCCTCCACCAGGCAGTTCATCGAGTTGGCGGTGAACATGCCCGCACACGAGCCGCAGGTGGGGCACGCCGCTTCCTCGATGCGGGCGATGTCCGCGTCGGACACGGCCGGGTCGACCGCCTCGGACATCGCGGTGACCAGCTCCAGGCGGGTGCGCACCGTGCCGTCGGCCAGCACCGTCCGTCCGCCCTCCATGGGACCGCCGGAGACGAACACGGTCGGGATGTTCAGCCGCAGCGCGGCCATCAGCATGCCCGGCGTGATCTTGTCGCAGTTCGAGACGCACACCAGGGCGTCGGCGCAGTGGGCCTGCACCATGTACTCGACGGAGTCGGCGATCAGTTCCCGGGACGGCAGCGAGTAGAGCATCCCCGCGTGCCCCATCGCGATGCCGTCGTCGACCGCGATGGTGTTGAACTCCCGTGCGATGCCGCCCGCGCCGGCGACGGCCTCGCACACGATGCGGCCCACCGGCTGCAGGTGCGTGTGGCCGGGGACGAACTCGGTGAAGCTGTTGGCCACCGCGACAACCGGTTTGACACCGATGTCCTTGCCCGGCACGCCGGAGGCGCGCATCAGGGCGCGCGCTCCGGCCATGTTCCGTCCGTGCGTGACCGTACGTGATCTCAGCTGTGGCATGCCCCCATGCTCGCGGCGCGCGAGGGCGGGGCGAAGACGGCCGCACTGCTAGTACTCCTGCTACCAGCACTTACTCTGATCCCCATGGAGACGGCATCGCAGCGGCGGGCGGAACTGGGCGGCTTCCTGCGCGCGAAGCGCGCGCGTCTGGACCCGACCGCGGTCGGCCTTCCCCCGGCCGGCCCCCGCCGCCGGGGCGGCCTGCGCCGCGAGGAGGTCGCCACGCTCTCCGGGGTCAGCGCCACCTGGTACACCTGGCTGGAGCAGGGCCGCGACATCCAGCCCTCCCGCCAGGTCCTGGACGCCCTCGCCCGCACCCTGCGCCTGACCGCCGCCGAGCACACCTATGTCCTCTCCCTGGCCGGATACACCCCGCAGCCCAACCGGACCGCTCAGCCGGCCGCGCACGCCGCGCCCGCTCACGTCCAGCGCCTCCTCGACGCGCTCGCCGGTTTCCCGGCCTACGCCATCGCCCCGGACTGGACGATCTGCGGGTGGAACGCCGCGTACACGGCGCTGTATCCGAACGTGGCCACGGCCGGGCCCGACGAGCGCAACCTGCTGTGGCTGGTCTTCACCGATCCCTACGTCCGCGACCTGTTGCCCGACTGGGAGACCACCAGCCGGCGGTTCCTGGCCGAGTTCCGGGCCGAGGCCGGGCCGCGCCTCGGCGACCTGGCCCGCTCGCCGGTCGTCCAGCGCCTGCTGCGGATCAGCGAACCGTTCCGCGACGCCTGGCGGAGCCATCACATCGAGGGCTTCACCTCCCGCGAACGGGTCTTCAGGCATCCGGTCGCGGGCATGGTGCGCTTCGAGCACCACCGGCTGGCCCCCGCCGACCACCCCGACCTGCATCTGGTCGTCTACACCCCCGCTCCCGGGAGCGACGCCCCGGTCATGGAGCCCAGGCGACGGTGACCGCCCAGCTCACGTCCTCGGCGTACGAGGCGGGGTTGTCGTAGGGATGCGCGCCGCCGCTGGAGGCGACCCAGACCTCCTCGGCGTAGTGCCGGACGTTCGCGCCCAGTTCGTTGAGCGACGCCAGGCGCACGCTCCCCGCGGTGCTGCCGGGCTGCGCGCAGAAGGTGGCGTCGCGGCGGAACAGGTCGCTGCCGTCCGGGGCGTCCAGGCGGACCCGGAAGTTGGAATGCCGCAGGTAGCGGCCCGGATAGTTGCGCGACTCCAGCGAGTAGCAGGTCGGCTGGGCCAGGCCGCGCCGTACGACGAAGGTCGCGTCGGACTTCAGCAGGGCGTCGCTCCCGGCGGTGACCACGTCGGTGCGGGCCAGGCTGTTCTGGTGCCGCAGGTAACGGTCGGTAAACCCCGGCGTGGTCACCCGCAGCGATCGGGCCTGGTCGAGCGGCAGGTCGGCGCCGCTGCGCCACAGGGGCACGGTCGCCGCCCACGTGGTGTCGGCGGCGAAGCTCGCGGTGGCGTCCCAGGGGTTGGCGCCGCCCTGTTTCGCGATGTAGACGAGCTCGTTGTAGTGGCGGACGTAGTAGCCACGCAGGTTGTAGGACTCCAGCCTGGTCCCGCCCTGCCCCTCGCGCGGGCAGAACGTGGCGTCGGCCGCGAACAGGGCCGTGCCGTCCTGGCGGTCCTTGCGCAGCCGGTAGTCCGAGTGGCGCAGATACTCGCCCGGGAAGTTGCGTGACTCGAACGACACGCACGAGGAGTCGGCCAGGCCCGGGCGCGTCCAGAACGTCGCGTCCTGCTTGGCCAGGTCGGCGCTCGCTCCGTCGATCACGTCGGTGCGGGCGAGCCCGTCCTGGTGGCGCAGGTAGCGGCCGGTGTAGCCGGGCGTGGTCACCCGCAGCGACACCAGCTCGCCCCGGGGGACGTCGGTGCCCGCCGCGACCGCCAGCAGGTGCCGGTTGGCCTCCCGTACGCGCGACTCGGTCATCTTGAGCACCCGGCGGTCGTAGGTGTAGAACCCGTTGACCTCGTTCTCCACATCGTACGGCTCGGTGTAGACCGAGGCGGACAGCCCGCGGGTGTGCACGAGGCGTTCCACCTGCCTGGAGACCTCGACGTAGCGGTTGGTCAGCGACCCTTCGTCCGGGTACAGGTCGCCGTAGGCGAACCCGGCGCCGGGCTGGTACTCGTGGCCCTGGACGCGCCTGCCGAGGCCGCCGAACTCGCCGAGCACGGCGATCCGGGTGGCCGAGGGGAGCCGGGTGTCGGTCTCGCCGGGGACCTGATACCAGTGGTCGTCGATCACGTCGCCGTTGGTCGGCTCGGGGTCGGAGACGCAGCAGTTCGACCCGGAGTCGTGGTCGACCAGCCGGGTCGAGTCGACGGACCGGACCAGGTCGACGATGCGCTGGTTGTCGTATTCGCCCCAGCCCTCGTTGAACGGGATCCACATCACGATCGACGTGATGCCCTTGAGCTGCTCGACGATCCTGCGCAGCTCCGACTCGTAGTTGGCGTGGCTGCGCTCCGGCGTGTCGTCCACCGCGTCGAGCGAGGGCATGTCCTGCCAGACCATCAGGCCCAGCTTGTCGGCCCAGTAGTACCAGCGGGCGGGTTCGACCTTGATGTGCTTGCGGACCATCGTGAAGCCCAGGGCCTTCTGCCGCTCCAGGTCGAAGCGCAGCGCCTCGTCGGTCGGCGCGGTGTAGATCCCGTCCGGCCAGTAGCCCTGGTCGAGGGTGCCGAGCTGGAACACGGACTTCCCGTTCAGCACCGGGCGCAGCACGCCGCCCACGACCGCCTTGCCGATCGACCGCATGCCGAAGTAACCGGTCACGACGTCGCCGCCGCCGTTCCCCGCGAGCGTGACGCGCAGGTCGTACAGGAACGGGTCGTCCGGCGACCACAGGCGGGCGTTCGGGACGGGGACGCGGATGTGCGCGCCGACCGCGCCGGTGGCAGAGCCGACGACCGTCCCGCCGCTCAGCACCTCGGCCCTGGCCTGGTCGCCGGTGCCCTGCACGACGAGGTCCAGGACCCCCGCGGACACGTCCGGGGTGGTGTCGAGCCGGGTGACGTGCGCGGCGTTCACCGGTTCGAGCCACACCGTCTGCCAGATGCCCGACGACGCGGTGTACCAGATGCCGCTTGGGTTACGGCGCTGCTTGCCGATGGGGAACGTGCTGCCGTCGATCGGCGAGGACACCCCGACGATCAGCTCGTTGTCCCCCGATCGCAGGGCGGAGGTGATGTCGAAGGAGAAGGCGTCGTAGCCGCCGGTGTGCCGGCCGACCTGGGTGCCGTTCACCCACACCCGGGTCTCCCAGGTGACCGCCCCGAAGTTGAGCATCACCCGGCGCCCGGTCCAGCCGGACGGGACGGTGAAGGCGCGCCGGTAGAACATGGTGTCCTCATGGCGCTTGATCCCCGACAGGGCGGACTCGATCGGGTACGGCACGAGCACGCCCTCCGCGAGCGTCCGGCCGATCGGGGGCGAGTCGAGAGTGGACGCGCCGGCGAACTCCCACACGCCGTTGAGGTTGAGCCATTCGGGCCGGACGAGCTGGGGACGCGGATAGTCGGGCAGGGCGTTGGCGGGGGACACCTGGGCGGTCCAGGGCGTGGACAGGGGCGGCGTCTTCGGCTGCCAGACGGCGGCGGACGCGGCGGGCGCGGCCGACGCGGTGAGGATCAGGCAGGCCGCCGTGAGCAGGAGGGCGGTCGCGGCGGCGAGGATCCGGCGAAGCTGGATCACCGGCATCAGCCCCGCCGCCACTTCTGGTTGGCGCCGCCGTGGCACTCCCACTGGATCAGCCGGGCGCCGTCGTCCGGGTTCCAGCCGTCGATGTCGACGCACTTGTTGGACTGCGGGTTGACCAGGTCACCGGCCGCGCTGAGCACGAACTGCTGAGCGGGATTGCCGCTGCAGGTCGCGATCTGGATCACGGCGCCGTTGTCCCTGGATCCCCAGGCCACGTCCATGCACAGGTTGTTCTGCGTGCGCAGGGTGCCGCCGGTGAACGTCCACCGTTGCGCGTTGGTGCCGTTGCAGGTGTACATCTGCAGCGGCACGCCGTCGCTGAAGTTGGCGCCCGGCACGTCGATGCACTTGTTGTTGAGGCTGCTGATCAGCGCGCTCGTGTCGCCGCCCGTGGTGGTCAGGCTCAGGCCGTACGCGCCGAGGATCTCGTTGACCGGCTGGAAGAAGGTGGTGCCGCCGGTGGAGCAGTTCCCCGCGGCACCGGAGGTGACGCCCTGCGCCTGGTCGCCGGACATGTAGGCGCCGCCCGAGTCGCCCCCCTCCGCGCAGGCGCTGGTCTGGGTGAGCCCGTAGACCAGCGAGCCGGAGTAGTTCACGGTCACGTTCTTGGCCTGGACGACCCCGCAGCGCCAGCCGGTGGTGCGCCCGGAGCGGCAGATCGACGCGCCGACGGGGGCCTCCTGGGAGCCGGCCACCGAGACGGTGCCGCCGCCGTAGTTGTTGACCCAGGGGCGCGGCGTCCAGTCGCCGTTGGTGCGCACCCAGGCGTAGTCGTTGTCGGGGAACGACGAGGCGGCGAAGGTGCCCTGGGCGACGTTGTTGTATCCCAGCGTCGGATTGCCGGCGCGCCCGCAGTGCCCGGCGGTGACGAAGCCGCCGTTGTTCACCGAGAACCCGACGGAGCACAGCACGTTGCCGTTGATGACGTACTGGTCGCCGCCCCGGATGTCGTAGACGAGGTGGGGGGCCTGGGCGACGGAGATCCGCGTCGCCGCGGCATCGGCGGACGCGGCCTGCACGAATCCCGCCGCCGTGGCCTGGTCGGCGGCCGACACGACGACCGCGTTGGCGGCCGGGTCGACGTACCAGCCGTAGACGCCGGTGCCCGCGGCGCCGGCGGCCCGGTCGAGCGCGGCCTTGACGGCGTTCAGCTGCTTGTCGCTGCGCTTCACGGAGACGGGCACGGCGCCCGCCTGGCGCACGCGCTCGGCATCGCCCGCGTCCAGGACGCCGGCGGCCAGGCGCTGCTGCGCGGGGTCGTACCAGGCGCCGGCGAAGCGGTCGCCGAGTTCGGCGCGGACCCGCCGTTCGACGGCCGCCGCCGCGGCTTCGTGCGTCTGGCGGTCCCGCGCCTGCTCGGGGGTCAGGCGCAGGTCGCGCTGCAACGCCTGCTGCATCGTCGCCGCGGTGCCGCCGGAGGTGGCGCCGGGATCAGATGGGGGGACGGGGGAGGGGGCGGCGTGCGCGGACGCGGAGGGGAAGGCGAGCACGGCGGCGAACACCGCCGCGCCGGTCAGCACGGTGAGTCTCACGGCAGTCCTTCTGGGGGGTGGAAGAGACGTGAGAGCGCTCTCTGAAAAGAACCTTTACAGTGGTATGACCGTCCGTCAAGACCCAACATTTCCCAACATATCCCTTCTTTGATCTTCGCTGTACGAGAGTGAAAGAGCGCGTGCGGTCGACCGCCACCCGATAGCGGACCGCGGGCCTGATCGGGAGAGCGTTTCCACGTCGCCGAAGGCGACGTGCCGCGGAAGAACGTCGCCCCCGCCAGGCCGGGTGACGGGTTCGAAGCGGGGGTGTGGGGTAGGCGTAGCACAGAGCGTTGGGCCCGTTGCCGGCCCAGAACTGGAACGACGTGATCGATCTGTGAGCCGGTTAGGGCGAACAACGCCTCGGCGAGGCGGTGGGCACCATGATGGACATCGAAGAGAAGCGTCGTCTGGTCCGGGGACTGCTGCGCGAGGTGGGGCGCGGCTTCGCCGAACCGCACGGGTTCGGGGTGACCAACAACCCCGGAAGCCTGTTTCGGCTGCTCTGTCTGTCGGTTCTGCTCCGCCGCAGCACCGACTACCACACAGCGGTCGCAGCCGCTCAGCAGTTGCGCGACTGTGGCTGGGCCACCGCGCAGAAGCTCGCGGCCTCGTCGTACGGGCAGCGGGCCGAGGTGCTGGCACTGGCAGGGCACCGCCGGACGGCCGAGTTGCCGGGCGGTGCAGGGGGCTGAAGGGGCCGGTCGGGCGGTCAGGCCCGGCCGATACGTGGCAGGCAGGCGATGAGCAGGAGGGCGGAAGATGTCACAACTGGTACGCGAAGTGATGACCCCTGCCCCGGTCACCGTCCCCAGAGACGCCAGCGTCGTGCAAGCGGCCATGCTCATGCGCGAGCACAACATCGGGGATGTACTGGTCACAGAAGATGACCGGCTTTACGGTGTGGTGACCGACCGGGACATCGTGGTCCGCGCGGTCGCGGAGTCCCGCGACCTGACCGAAACGCCCGTGGGCGCGTGCTGCAGCAGTTCCGACCTGGCCACCTTAACCCCCGACCAGGACGCCACCCAGGCTTTGAACCTCATGCGCCACAAGGCGATTCGCCGGATCCCAGTGGTCGAGGAGGGGCGACCCGTGGGCGTCGTCTCGCTCGGTGACCTGGCACTGGAGGGAGATCCATCCTCGGCGCTCTCGGATATCAGCGCCGCACCGCCCAACATCTGAGCCCATCATGACCATGAGGTCCTCGAACGGTGCGGCGGTTGTCGAGATGATCGACCACGTGACGGGATACCGGCGGCCGTCGGCACGGGGCTCAGGCGCGCGGGCCGGCGCCGACCGGTGATTTGCCCGCCTCGATGACCGACTTCAGTCGCAGCAAGTCCTCCTGCAGCTTGTGTGCGGGATCGGCGCCGAAGAGCACCGCCATCGCGTGACCGACCGCGCCGAACACCGGGTTGTAGGTGAGCTGGACCTGGATACGGCTCCGGCCGGTGTTCTCCGGGGTCAGGTCGAGCGTGCCGGTATGGGCGATCAGTTGCCCTTCGACGGTCTTCCAGGCGATCCTCCGGCCCTCTTCCCGCATCGTCTCCACGGCCTCGAAACGGATGCGCACCCCGGCGGGCCCCGCGACCGACCAGTGGGATCGCAGGCCATCGGCGGAGCGTCGTACCTCCAGCACGTCGGGCATCAAACGGGTGAAGAGGCTGTAGTCGCTCAGCAGCGGCCAGACATCCTGGGGCGGCGCGTTCACCGTAATCGCGTCCTGGATGTCGATCGCGCGACGCCCTGCTCCGATCCCGGTGAGACGCCTGAACGGCAGGTTCGTCGCGGCGCGGAGCGCCAGTACGGCACTGCCGGCGCGCAGCAGGTAGCCGAGCGGCCGGGGCAGCCGTCCGGACAGCGACCAGACGAGTGCGGCGGCCAGGCCGGTGAGGAACCTGGAGGCCGGCGACCACCGCTGCTGGAGGAGTTCGGGCACCGGTCCCCGTGGCCCGCCTTCTCCCTGCAACCGGGGCACTCCCGTGGCATCGCGGTGGGTGGTCCAGTTCGCGTTCACCGTCTTGACGCCGGGTATGGACGCCACCGCCCGGCACGCCCGCCGGCTCTCCTTCTCGAGCAGGTCACCGGTGAGGGTCACCCGGCCGCTCTCGACGCGGACTTCCACCGCGTGCGGGTGGCGGACGTAACGGCCCAGTTCGGCGCGTACACGCTCGTGGAGAACCTCGTCGTCGACGTCCCGTCCGCCGGTGCGGTAGCGGATGCTCTTGACGACCCCCCGGCTCCGGTTGGCGACGTCGCAGACGACGGCTCTGCTGGCGTTTCTGAATTCGTGCGTCAGGTGGACCCCCTTGTCGCGGACCCGAGCACGGCGGCTCCGGCCGAGCTCGGGATCGAACAGGTACTCGGTGACCATCCCTCCGACGGCGCCGAGCCCTGCCACGGAGATCGTCCGGGATATCGATGGCGCCTGCAGGACCACGATGACGTTCTGGGACCGGTCCTGCCTTGGACGAGTGCTGACGACCATGGCGACTCCCCCTTGTTCGCCCGTTCGCCGTCGTTCGCCATCGCCCTACCCAGTCGACAGCGAAGCTCACCCGGTCTGGACGGAAGGCGGAAACCGGGCTCGTTCCGGTATAGGCCCCCGGCGGCCCGCTCGCCTGGTCTTCGTCGAACCGGGAGCTGTGGGCGATCTTCGGCGGGATACTGGAAGCACCGTTCGTGCCCCCGACCCACCGGAGAGTCATGCCGCAGCCGCTGGAGCCGAGCGATCCCGCACGCCTGGGCTCCTACCGCATCACCGGCAGGATCGGGGAGGGAGGCCAGGGTGTCGTCTACCTCGGCGAGGCCGAGTCCGGCGACCTCGTCGCGGTCAAGCTCTTCCACGCCCGGCTCAACCAGGACGCCGCGGCCCGCGCCGACTTCGCCCGCGAGGCGGAGCTCGCCCGGAGGGTCGCCCGGTTCTGCACGGCCCAGGTGCTGGAGTCCGGCATGGACGGCAGCCGGCCGTACATCGTGAGCGAGTACGTCGAGGGACCTTCGCTGAACCAGGTGGTGGCCGCGCGGGGGCCGTTGTCGGGCGGCGCGCTCGAACGGCTCGCCATCGGCACCGCCACCGCTCTGGTCGCCCTGCACGACGCCGGGGTCGTCCACCGGGACTTCAAGCCGCAGAACGTGCTGATCGGACCGGACGGGCCGCGCGTCATCGACTTCGGGATCGCCCGCGCCCTCGCCGCCTCCAGCACGATGACCAGCCGGGTCGTCGGAACTCCCGCCTACATGGCGCCCGAGCAGCTCGCGGCCGGCGAGCTCGGCTTCGCCCTCGACGTGTTCGCCTGGGCGTCCACGATCGCGTTCGCCGCCACGGGCCGTCCGCCGTTCGGCGCCGACGCCATCCCCGCCATCATCAACAGGATCCTCAACCAGGAGCCCGACCTGGACGGCGTCGAGGCGCCGCTGCGCGACCTGATCGCGGCCTGCCTCGCCAAGGACCCGGGGCAGCGGCCGGCCGCGCGGGAGATCCTCGACCGCCTCGTGCGCCCGCGCCACGACCCGCACGCCGCACCGGCCGCGCCCGGTTCGCCGTCCGCGCCGGCCGCACCCGGCCCGCCCGGCCCGCCCGCTGTGCCCGGTGTGCCGTCCGGGACGTCCGGGCCGGTCACCGTGCCGGGAGGCGACCGGCGCAGGCGGGTCCGGGCCGTCGTCGCCGCCGTCGTCGTGGCCGTGGCGGCCACGGTGGCCGCCGCCGTCGCGCTGCTGCCGTCACTGCACCTGCCGCTACTGCATCGGCCGTCCACCGCAACCGGCGCCTCCGAGACGCAGCGCGCGGCGGCGGCCGGCACGGCCCCGGCTGCCTCGGCCGACACCGGCGGCGGCTCGTCGCCGTCCGGGACCCCGTCGCCCGCCGCCTCGCCGTCCGCGTCGCCCGCCTCCTCGCACCGGCCGCGGGCGAGCCGGGCCACGGCCAGGCCGGGCCCCACTCGGCCGGCCCCGGCGAGGACGGTCACCGCACGGCCGACCGTCCGGCCCTCGAAGACGACCGGGCCGGTCCCCGCCGATTCTCCGGCGGCGAAACCGGCACGGCCCTCGCCCACCCCGGCCAAGCGGGTCGTGGAGCTGGGACCCGGGCACTTCACCGAGTACTGCGTGAGCCTCGGCTGGGAGTGGGTCGAATACCGGGAGACGCCCACGCCCGGCGCGTACTGCGTCAAGCGGAAGGGCGACACCATGTATCTCACCCAGAACCGGCGCGACGCCGGCTGCCGCTGGCGCTTCCACGACCCGAAGGCCTTCCACCGGTTCAAGGACAAGTCGAACTACTGCTACGCCTACCGCTGATCCTTCGCCGGCGCCGGCCCGGTCAGGACGGGATCGCGGGCACCTGGCCGGTCGTGCTCTCCCGGACGATCAGGCGATGCGGCACCACGATTTCGGCGGGCGGGCGGGCCGCCCCGCTGATCGACTCCATGAGGACGTCCACCGCCATGCGCGCGATCTCCTTCTTGTCCGGGGCGATGGTGGTGAGGCTGGGCGTGCTGTACTGACCTTCCTCGATGTCGTCCATGCCGACCACGGCGACGTCGTCGGGGACGCGCAGCCCCGCACGGGTCAGCACCCGCATCGCGCCGAGGGCGAGCAGGTCGTTGTAGCAGAACACGGCGTCGGGCGGCTCGGGCAGGGCGAGGAGCTGCTCCATGGCCGCGGCGCCCTGGCGGCGGTGGAAACGCGGAGTCGGCACGATGAGCCGTTCGTCCACCTCCAGTCCCTCCCGCACGTGCGCCTGCCGGTAGCCGCTGGTGCGAAGCTGCGCGGTCTCGCCGGTGGCATACGGCTGGTCGCCGATGGCGGCGACGCGACGCCGGCCGAGGCCCAGCAGATGCGCGGTGGCCTCCCGGGCGGCGGCCACGTTGTCGATGGCCACGTGATGGAAGCTGCCGTTGAAGATGTGCTCGCCCAGCAGCACGATCGGGACCCGGTTGCCCCGGGCCCGCAACTCCTCGGCCGAGACGCTCAGCGGGCTCAGCAGTAGTCCGTCGAACATCGTGGCGCGCGAGTCCCGGCCCAGCAGTTCGCGCTCGCGCTCGCCGTCGCCGTCGGTCTGGTCGACCATCACCACGTAGCCGCGGGCACGCGCGGCGGTGATCACCTCGCGGGCGAGCTCCGCGAAGTAGGGGACGTCCAGCTCGGGCACGACCAGGGCGATCATCCCGCTGCGGCCCTGCTTGAGGTTGCGGGCGATGAGGTTGGGACGGTAGTCGAGCTCGTCCAGCGCGGCCTGCACGCGAGCGCGCAACTCGTCCGACACTGGTGCGTACCCGTTGACCACGTTGGACACCGTGCGGATGGACACGTTCGCCCGCTTGGCGACGTCACGCAGGGTTGGACCGGCCATGCGTCTCCTATACCTCCGGCTGCTGGGGTTGAGAAGATCCTAACCGGCGCTTGCATCGTTGCAGACAAGCATGCACTATGTCTGCATCGTTGCAGAGCCCTCACAGCGTCTTTTCCCAGACGGCGAGGAGTACTTAGATGACCCCATCCCCCATGGATCGCCGCGGGTTTCTCAAGGGAGCCCTCGGCCTCGGAGCCCTCGCCGCCGCGGGCGGCGCGCTGACCGCCTGCGCTCCCGGCACGGGCGGAGCGGCGGCGCCGAGCAGGCTGGCCAAGCCCTCCGCCTCCGCGGCGGCGGCCAAGGGCGAGATCACCGTCTGGAACCGCTCCGGCGACCTGTTCAAGGTGTTCGACGCGGCGATCGGCAGGTTCCGCGAGGCGTACCCGGGCGTCAAGGTCAACCACATGGCCGTGGACATCGACGCCAAGCTGGCCAACACGCTGATCAGCGGCACGGACGTGCCCGACGGCAGCTTCTGGGACGACGCCAAGATCGGCGGGCAGGCCGAGCACCTCTATGACCTCTCCGACCTGATCGCGCCCTACCGGGACCGGATCGCGCCGTACAAGCTGTCGGTGAACAACGTGGCGGGCAAGATCTACGGAGTGCCCTGGGATCTCGACCCCGGGCTGCTGTGGTATCGGGAGGACATCCTCCAGGAGGCCGGGGTCGATCCCGCCGGGCTGGCGACCTACGACGACCTGCTGACCGCGGCCAGGACGGTCCAGGACAAGTTCCCGAAGACCAGGCCCATCCACCTGGACAAGAACCCGTTCCTCGGCCAGCTGTGGCTCGAGATGCTGGCAAACCAGCAGGGCACGAGCCTCACCGACACGCAGGGCAAGCTGCGGCTGGACTCGGCGGAGTACCGGCGGATCTTCAGCTGGATCCAGACCGCGGTCAAGGACGGGCTCGCCACCCGGGCGCCCTACCTGGAGCCCGCCGACGTCAACACACTCGACGGCGGCCAGCAGGTGTTCGTGCCGTGGGCGATCTGGTGGTCCTTCGCGCCGCAGCAGCTTCTCAAGGCCACCAGGGGTAAGTGGCGGGCGGCTCCGCTCCCGGCCTGGACGCCGGGCGGCCCGCGCAGCGGCGCCATGGGCGGCAGCAGCTTCGTCATCCCGGCCAAGGCCAAGAACCCGGAGCTGGCCTGGCTGCTGTACGAGTTCCTGTGCTTCAAG
Organism: Microbispora sp. NPDC046973; assembly: GCF_040644495.1. Classification (NCBI taxonomy): domain Bacteria; kingdom Bacillati; phylum Actinomycetota; class Actinomycetes; order Streptosporangiales; family Streptosporangiaceae; genus Microbispora; species Microbispora sp. NPDC046973. Next base: position 52,117 of record NZ_JBEYWQ010000037.1, read on the forward strand.
GAGCCCGGATACACCGCGCTGTACGGCCCGAGCAGCGTGTACCCCGGAGGCCTGTCGACCTCGATCCCCGGTTTCACGCCCGCGCTCGACCCCGCCAAGCCGCTGTTCCAGCCGATCGACGCCCTTGGCGGGCAGGACCTGTGGAAGGTCGCCGTCGAGGCCGCCGCCACTATCCCGGCCGCGGCGCCGATCCCGGCGTGGTGGGCCAAGTCGGTGGACTACCTGGGCGACAACATGCAGCGCCTCATGGACGGCGCCATGTCGCCCGACGACGTGATCGGCGAGTCGGCAGACAAGATCCAGCGCAACCTGATCGACCGCTCCTGATGTCGGCTCTCACCACGATGGCGAGGTCCGGGCGGGCCGCCGGCGCGCGGCCGAGGTCGCGTCGCGGCACCCGGCTGTCGCCGTACCTGTTCGTCGCCCCGTTCTTCCTGGTCTTCGCCGCCTTCGGGATCTACCCGCTTGTCTTCGCGCTGCAGCTCAGCTTCACCCGCTGGCACGGCGCCGGCGCGGCCACCTGGGTCGGCCTGGGCAACTACGCCTACCTGCTGACCAGCCCGGAGTTCTGGGCCTCACTCGGCAACAGCGCGGTGATGTGGCTGCTCATCGTGCCGATCCAGATCGTGGCCGGGCTCGCCGGCGCGGTGCTGCTGGCGAACGCGAAGCTGCGGTTGCGCGGGCTGTTCAGAGTGGCCTTCCTCGCGCCGTTCGTGACCCCGCTGGTGGCCATGGCACAGGTCTGGATCGTCGTGTTCGACCAGGACTACGGCCTGGTCAACCACCTGCTCAACCTCGTGGGACTGCCCGACGTGGGGTGGCTGACCTCGACGGCGTGGTCCAAGCCGACGCTGGCGCTGCTGTTCCTGTGGAAGACGACCGGCTTTGCGATCATCATCCTGCTGGCCGGGCTGCAGGCCGTGCCGGCCGCCGTGTACGAGGCCGCCGCCATCGACGGGGCCTCTCGCCGGCGGCAGTTCTGGTCGCTGACCGTCCCGCTGGTGCGCCGGAGCATGGCCTTCCTCGTGGTCGTGCAGACCCTCGCCGTGTTCCAGATGTTCGCCGAGCCCTTCGTGGTCACCGAAGGCGGCCCGTACGGCTCGACCACCACCGCCGGGCTCTACCTCTACGACCACATCACCGCCTCCGACCTGGGCACCGGCGCCGCGAACTCGTTCCTCCTGGTGCTGCTGGTCTTCGGGCTGTCCCTCGGCGCGGTCAGGCTGCTGCGCCCGAAAGACGAGGTGTCATGAACCAGACCAGGCCGGGCCCGGTGCAGTACGCCCTGCTGGCGCTGCTCGCCGCGGCGTTCCTCTACCCGATCTGGTGGGCGGTCAGCTCCTCGCTCAAGCCGGCCGCCGAGATCATCACCGATCCCCTCTCGCCGGGGCCCGTCACGCTGGACAACTACAGGGCGATGTTCGCCGACGTGCCGATCGGCACCGGCTTCGCGAATACCGCGCTGGTGCTGGCCGTCAAGGGCGCGATGACGATGTTCTTCTGCCCGCTGGCCGGATACGCCTTCGCCAAGTACGCCTTCCCCGGCAAGAACCTGCTGTTCGGGATCGTGCTGCTCACCCTCATGCTGCCGACCCTGGTGCTGATCATCCCGCTGCTGCTGGAGATGAGCGCCCTCGGCTGGGTCAACACCTACCAGGCGCTGATCCTGCCGGGCAGCATCGACGCGTTCAGCATCTTCTGGATGCGCCAGACCATCGCCGCCATCCCCGACGAGCTGATCGACGCCGGGCGCGTGGACGGCGCGAGCGAGTTCGGCGTCTTCGCCAGGGTCGTGCTTCCGGTGATCCGCCCCGGGCTGGCCGCGCTGGCCGTGCTGACCACGATGAACATCTACAACGACTTCGTCTGGCCGGTCGTCGCCGTCAACGACACCTCGCACCAGACGCTCCAGGTGGTGCTGTCCACGCTGGCGCAGAACGTCACCGGCAACCGGATCGGCGCGGACTTCGCCACCGTCTGGGGCGAGTTGCTCGCCGCGGGCAGCATCGCCATGCTGCCGCTCCTGGTGATCTTCGTCCTCCTCCAGCGCCACTTCATCAACGGCATCCTCGCCGGCAGCGTCAAAGGCTGACCAGGCATCTCTCATGAAACGGAGCACCATGACCCCGCGCGCGGAATACCCCCGGCCCCACTTCGACCGATCGCACTCCTGGTCAAGCCTCAACGGCGAGTGGGACTTCCGGGCCGACACCGAGCAGGGCTGGAATCGGACCATCACCGTGCCCTTCGCCTGGGAGACACCCGCCTCCGGCGTCGAGGCCCACTGGCTGCCCGTGGCCTGGTATCGCCGCCGCGTCACCGTGCCCGCGTCCTGGGCGGGGCAGCGGGTCGTGCTCCACTTCGGCGCCGTGCACCACGAGGCCACCGTGTGGGTCAACGGCGTCGAGGTGGCCGCGCACCGCGGCGGTTACACGCCGTTCGAGGCCGACGTCACCGAGGCGCTGCGCGAGGGCGAACAGGAGATCGTGGTGCGGGTCGCCGCGCCGCTCGACAAGCGGGACATCGCGCACGGCAAGCAGCGCAGCGTTCCCCGCGACGACTTCGACGGCGTGTGCTTCACCGCCTCGTCGGGCATCTGGCAGAGCGTCTGGATGGAGGCGCGGCCGGCCACGTACCTGGCCGCGCTGAAGCTGCGCCCCGCGGAGGGCCTGACCGGCATCGTGGCCGAGGCCCGCATCGAGGGCTACCTCGAGGGCCCGGTGGCGGAGACCCGGTTGCGCCTGTCCGTGCGCGGGTGCGGCCCGTCGATCGAGGTACCGGTCGGCCACGGGCCGGTGCGGGTGGAGCTGCCGATCGAGGAGCCGCGGCTGTGGTCGCCGGACGACCCGCACCTCTACCACGTGGACGCCGAGCTCGTCTCGCCCGCCGGTGTCGACCGGGTCGCCGGATACACCGGGCTGCGCACGATCGACGTGGTGGGGGAGGATCTGTACCTCAACGGCCGCCGGCTGTTCGTACGCGGCGTGCTCGACCAGGGCTACTGGCCGCGCACCGGCATCACGGCCCCGGACGACGCCGCGCTGCGCCGCGACATCGAACTGGCCGCCGCCGCGGGGTACAACCTGGTGCGCAAGCATCTGAAGCTGGAGGATCCCCGCTTCGTCCACCACGCCGACACCCTCGGCATGCTGGTCTGGGCCGAACCCGCCGCCACCGGACGCTTCTCACCCGAGTCCGTGGCCGCCTTCGAGGAGCAGATCGCTCCCATGGTCGAGCGTGACGGCAACTCCCCGGCGATCGTCATCTGGGGCCTCTACAACGAGGAGTGGGGCCTGGACTGGGACATCCCAGGCGACCCCGCCAAGCAGCAGGCGGCTGCCCGGGCATACGACCTGCTCAAGAGCCTCGACGCGACCCGGCCCGCCGTGGACAACTCCGGCTGGACCCACGTCAGGACCGACCTGCTCGACTGGCACTACTACGACGAGTCCGCTGCGTCGTGGGGCAGGACCGTGGCCGCGCTGCTCAACGGCGAGCAGGACGACTTCCCCGTGCGGCTCGGCCCCGACTTCGTGGTGCGCAAGAAGCTCGCCGGCACGCCGGCCCAGCCCCTACGCGGCCTGCCCAACCTGAACAGCGAGTACGGCGGCGGCTTCACCTCGGTGGAACGCGCCTGGCATCTGCGCTGGCAGACCCAGGAGCTGCGCCGCCACGACCGGCTGGCCGGGTATGTCTACACGGAGCTGTACGACATCGAGCACGAGTCGGCCGGACTGCTCGACTTCGAACGCCGCCCCAAGGATCTGGCCGGCGTGAACCCGGCCCATGTCAACGCCACCACGACGCTCGTGCTCGACGTCGTGCCGGTCGCGCCCGGCCGCGACCTGCTCAGCACGTCGCGCGAGGTCGCCGTCGGCGTGCGGGTCTCCCACCACGGCGTCGAGCCCGTGACCGGCCGCCTGCACACCGCCTGGACCCCGGTCTTCGGTCCCGCCCCCGAGGACGCCGCGCTCATGGGTTCCTGGGAGCCGGGCCCCGCCGCGGAGGCGAAGCCCTTCCTGCTCGGCGCGCCCACCGAGGTCCGCGCCGTGCTTCCGGACGGCTGGACCAGCGGGCGGCTGCACATCGCTCTGGTCGGCGACGGGGGCGTCGTCGCCCGCTCCGCCCTGGACGTGGACACCCACACCGACCTCGTCATCGGAGACGACGCGCAGGCCCGCCCCTGACATGCGAGTGCGCCGGCAGCCGGGCCACTCCGGCTGCCGGCCCGATCGTCATCGGTCCGCGCCGGGCTCGCCGCCCTCGTCCGCGGCGACCGCGCCCGGGCTCGTGCCGCCCAGGGGGATGCGCAGGGAGACGGCGCCCCGCAGGTCGAGCCAGGCCGCGTCCGGGCTCCGGACCAGGCGCAGCACGACCTCCTCGCATCCCGGGCAGCGGGCCACGAGGCCGGGAGCCCGGTCGTACACGCGTAGTGCGGCCACAGGCCCGGTCAGGCCGCACGCGGCGCAGCGGCCGACGGCGGCCGAGACGTCGGCCGTGAAGATCTCGGCCAGCGGACCGGCCAGGGCGTTCCCGTCGAGGTGGTCGGCCTGCATGTCAGTCTCCCGTGGGGCCGAAGCGTTCGGTCTTGATGCGGGCGGGGTCGTGGCCGAGCCCCACCAGGAGCGCCGCCGCGGCCTCCACGAAGCCGGTCGGGCCGCACACGTAGCAGTCGGCCTCGCCGTACGGGCCGAGATCGGCGGCGGTGAGGCGGCCGGGCGGCCGCGGGTGCCCCTCGGGGGCCCGGCGCGTGTAGGCGAGCGTGACCGACACGCCCGGATCCGGGCGCAGCAGCTCGTCGGCGTAGCAGAGCCGCTCGGGCGACCGCATGGCGTAGACCAGCCGGAACGGCGTGTCCGCGCCGGCGGCGCGGCGGGCCCTGATCATGGCCATCAGCGGCACGATGCCCGCGCCGCCCGCGACCAGCAGCACCGGCGCGGGGCCGTCCGGGCGCCAGACGAACCAGCCGCCCACCGGGCCGCGCAGCTCCAGCTCGTCGCCGGGCTCCATGTCCAGGGTGAGGTACGGCGAGACCTCGCCGTCGGGCACCCGCTGCACGGTCAGCTCCACGCCCTCCGGCCCGGCGAGGGAGTAGCTGCGGCGGGCGGAGTAGCCGTCATCGGCGGTGAGCTTGACGTCGACGTGCTGGCCGGCCAGGTGGCCCGGCCAGCCGGGCACGTCGAAGACCAGCGTGCGGGCGGTCGGGTTCTCGTCGCGCACCTTGACCAGGCGCGCGGCGCGCCACCTAGTCATCGGCGTAGCGCTGCTCGCGCCACGGGTCGCCGTAGTTGTGGTAGCCCGCGGTCTCCCAGAACCCCGGCCAGTCCTCGGTCAGCAGCCGGATGCCGCGCACCCACTTGGCCGACTTCCAGAAGTACAGGTGCGGCACCAGCAGCCTGGCCGGCCCGCCGTGGCTCGGCGCCAGCTCCTCGCCCTCGTAGCGGTAGGCGATCCACGCCTTGCCGTCCAGCAGGTCGTCGAGCGGCAGGTTCGTCGTGTAGCCGCCGTAGGAGTGGACGAGCGCGTAGTCCGCCGTCGTCTCGACGTCCTCGAAGAGCACGTCGAGGGAGACGCCCCGCCAGGTGGTGCCGAGCTTGGACCAGCTGGTCACGCAGTGGATGTCGACGGCCGGCTCCTCGTACGGCAGCGCCGTCAGCTCCTGCCATGTCCACCGGTGCGTCTGCCCGGCCTCGGTGTCGATCGTGAACTCCCACCGGTCGAGCGGCACGTGCGGCGTGGGCCCGGCCGACAGCACGGGGAAGTCCTCGGTGAGGTACTGGCCGGGCGGGAGCCGGTCGTCCTCGCCCCTGCGTCTGCCGCGGAACCCGCGGGTGAAGGTGGTCACCGCAGGATCGTAGAGTCCGCCCGGATTCCCGCAGCGTCCGGGGGCGCTGTACAGAACCACCGGGGCCGCCGCGCGCCTCCCGAAACCCGATCAGGGCGTCAGGACGACCTTGTTGCACTCGTCCTGCTTGTCCCTGAACAGCCGGTAGCCGCGCGGAGCCTCGTCGAGCGGCAGGCGGTGAGTGATCACGAAACTCGGGTCGATGTCGCCCTCGCGGATCCGCGCGAGCAGCGGCTTCAGGTAGCGCTGCACGTGGCACCGGCCGGCCTTCAGCGTCAGCGACCGGTTCATGACCGCGCCCATCGGGAACTTGTCGAGGAAGCCGGCGTAGAGCCCCAGCACCGCCACGATCCCGCCGTTCCTGCAGCACATGACGGCCTCGCGCAGGGCGTACGGCCGGTCGGTCTCCAGGCGGGCCGCCTGCTTGGTGCGGTCGTAGGCGTACAGCGCCGGGCTGGCGTAGTGGGCCTCCATGCCGACGGCGTCGATGCACGCGTCAGGTCCGCGGCCCGCGGTCAGGTCGAGCAGGGCGTCCCTGACGTCGACCTCCCCGTAGTCGAGCGTCGTCGCGCCCGCGCGCTCGGCGATCCGCAGGCGGTAGGCGAAGCGGTCGATGCAGACGACCCGCTCCGCGCCCATGAGATAGGCGCCGGCCACCGCGAACTGCCCGACCGGTCCCGCCCCCCACACGGCGATGACGTCGCCGGGCCTGATGTCGCACATCTCGGCGCCCATCCATCCGGTGGGCAGGATGTCGGACAGGAACAGCACCTGCTCGTCCGCCAGCCCGTCCTCGATCCTGATCGGCCCGACGTCCGCGAACGGCACGCGGGCGTACTCCGCCTGGCCGCCGGGGTAGCCGCCCAGCATGTGGGAGTAGCCGAAGGCGCCGGCCGGGGAGTGGCCCAGGAACCTCTCCGCCAGGCCGGCGTTCGGATTGGAGTTCTCGCACACGGAATACAGGCCGAGCCCGCAGGAGGCGCAGCGGCCGCAGGCGATCGAGAACGGGACGACCACGCGGTCGCCGACGTGAAGGTCGCGCACGTCGGGACCCACCTCCACGACCTCCCCCATGAACTCGTGGCCGAGGATGTCGCCCTTCCTCATCGTGGGGACCAGGCCGTCGTACAGGTGGAGGTCGGAGCCGCAGACGGCGGTGGAGGTGACCCGCACGACGGCGTCGTGACCGTTCAGGATCCGCGGGTCGGGCACCTCGCGGACCTCGACGGTGCCGCGGCCCATCCAGCAGTTGGCCTTCATGGCGACTCCTCACCGCGCCGGCCGGGCCGGGCGCCGTCTCAGCCGGCGCAGCGCCCGCGTCCCTTCCCGGCCGCCCTCCGACCGGACGACCTCGCCGGTCTCCATGACCTGCTTGAACCGGCGCAGGTCGTCGCGCACCTGCTGCTCGGGGTGCTCGCCCAGGAGCCTGGCGACGGCGAGGCCGGCCCTGCCTCCGGGCGGGTCGTACCGCAGGTGCACCCGCACCTCGGTGCCGCGCCCGCCGGGCGCCTCGCCGAACCGCACCGTTCCGCTGTTCGGGACCAGCGTGGTGCCCGTCGAGCGCCAGGAGATCACTTCGTCCCGGACATCCTCGACGATCTCCGCGTCCCACTCGACCGCCTTCCCGGCGGGGCCCCTGGCCGTCCAGTGGGTGACGCCGTCGGCCGTCGTCACCGATTCCACGCGCGCCATGAAGGCCGGCAGCCGCTCGAACCGGTGCCAGAACCGGTACACCTGGTCGCGGGGGCGTTTCACCGTGACGGCGGCGTGCAGGTCCAGGCCCTCGCCCGGCCCGGCGTCGGGACGCCTCCCGCATGCCCGCGCCGCCGCGTACGCACCGGCTCCGGTGGCCGCGGCGACCGCTCCCGCCACCGCCGCCGGGGGGCCGAACCGCCGGAGGGCCGACGGCGTGGCGAGCCGTACGCGTCCGAGGGCGGGACCCATCCGTTCCATCGCGCCGGACAGCGCCCGGGAGAGCCGCTCGGATGCGCGCTGTCGTTCTCCGGTCATGTCGGCTTCGCCTCGCTCCCCGCTCGGGACGTACGTGATGATCAGTGATAGACGGTGACGAAGCGTTCATAGGGCCGTACCCGCGATTCGCGACCCGACACCCCCGCGACGCGCTCGGCGGCACGGGACCCGCTGCTCCTCCCGATGGCCGGGGGACGGTCGCAAGCGGGCCGTGTCGTCTCGTTCAGGGCCTTTGCAGGGGAATGACCCTGCGGAACTTGCCGCCGGGCGACTGCTCGGGCGGCTCCTCGGCGCGTTCGAGCGTGACGTGGCCGGCATTGTGCTCGGCCAGCAGCCGGCCGATCTCGTCGCGCACCGCCTGCCACACGGACTCGGGGTCGGCGCCGTGCGCGGGCTTCAGGCGTACGCGCAGTGTCGTGGAGGCGGTCTGGACGAGCTGGAACTGCTCGATGCCGGGAAGACGGTCCAGCAGAGTGCCGAAGAGCATCGGGGAGATGCCGGCGTGCTCGCCGCGGCCGGTGGGGAAGACGAGCATTTCGGCCGCGCGGCCCTGCACCCGGACAGCGGGCAGCGGGCTGCCGCACGGGCAGGGTTCGGGGCGCAGCAGGACGTTGTCGCCCAGGTCGTAGCGCAGGATGGGCTGGACCTGGTTGGCGAGGTTGGTCAGCAGTACCGTGTGCGACGGCTGACCTGGCGGGACGGGCCGGTAATCGGCGTCGACCGGCTCCAGCACGGCCCAGTCGCTGTTGACGTGGAGCCAGTTGTCCGCGCAGCCGTACGCGAGGAAGCCGCATTCGGTGGCGGCGTAGGCGGAGCGGACCTGGGCGTGGAACGCGCGGGCGATCCGGGCGCGGTTGTCCGCCGTCAGCGCCTCACCGCCCGCGATGATCATCCCCGGATGAATGCGCAGGCGGCCGGCCTCCTGCTCCCCGGCCAGCAGCCCGAGCATCCCGGAGAAGCCGGTGAGTGAGCTGGGCTTGTACCGGTTGAGCTCGGCGGCCAGGTCGGCGAGCGGCTGGTGTATCGAGAACTCTCGCAGCATCCAGCCGAGCCGTGGGTGGTCCCGGCGGAACCGCGCCGCCGAGGCGACGGTGGCGAAGTGGCCGCCGGGTGCGGTGACGATGGCCGTACGGCCGGCGCCGCGCAGGAGGCGGAGGACGTCCCGGGCTCCCAAGCCGGCGCGGGCCCGCCGTCCGACGGCGTTGCTCACGGCCACGCTCCCCTCGTCCTGCAGGAAGATGCCTCGCACGCCGCTGGTGCCGGAGGTGGTGGTCACGAGGTAACGCCCCTGGAACCGCTCACCCACGAGAGCCGGGTCGGCCACGAACGCTTGGGCCTTCTCGAGCGTCACGTTCCGGTCGGTGACCCACTCGTCGAAGCGGGCCATCAGCGTCTTCTTGTCGGTGACCGGAAGGAGCGCAGGGTCGGCGACCTCTTCCGGCAGCGCCCGGTATAACTCGCGTAAGTACGGCGAGCGGGCGCGAGCGTAGGCCACGATCTCGGCCAGGCGGGCGCGTTGCCGCTGCCTGATCGCCTCGGGACCCTGCCGCAGGACGCGCTGCGCGTCGCGCGCGAGTCGCCGCACGCTTTCGGGCATGGTGGGCCGTTCCTTTCTCTCGAGGGGACTCCGCGCGGATCAGCGGACGCCGCTCCCAGTCGGGTGGACGACTCGCCGGAAGCGCGTCACGGAGCGCCGGTGTCCGGCCGCACGGTGTCCGGTCGCATGGTGTCCGGCCGCATGGTGTCCGGCCGCATGGTGTCCGGCCGCACCGAGAGCAGACCGTGCAGGGCGATGCCGAGGCCGTGCCGCGCCGCCTCCCACAGCTCGTCCTGGGATCGGCCGAGCTCGACGCTCGCCAGGCTCGCCTGCTGGATGGCGCCGATGAGGGATCCGGTCATCGCCGCCGCCGTGATCGGATCCAGCCGGCCGGGGAACGCCTTCATGAGCTCGCCGGCGATCCGCCGCTGCAGATCCATCATCAGGTACAGGCCCTTGGCCTGGAGCGCCGGTGTCGTCAGCACCAGCCGGGTCGCCGCCGACAACTCCTCGGGCTCCTTGCGCGGCACGGCCGGCCGGCGGCGGGTGGCGTACTCCTGGACCATCCTCGCCAGCAACTCGCCGGGCCCCTCCTGCGGCCGTCGTTCCGCGAGTGTCCCGAGCAGCAGATCGAATATGTGCTCGGTGTCGGCGAGCACCACCTCGTCCTTGCTGCGGAAGTAGTTGAAGAACGTCTTGGGGTCGACGTCCGCCGCCACGGCGATCTGCGCGACCGTGGTCTGCTCGTATCCCTGCTCGTGGAACAGCTTCATGGCCGCGGCGGCGATCCGCTGCCTGGTCAGCCGCTTCTTGCGTTCGCGACGCGACTCCTGCACGGCCCGAATCTACACCGCATGGACTCTTCCAGCTACTGGAAATATCCAGTGAGTCGTATCAATGTCCCGGAAACGCTCGGCCCGGGCGATCGGCAGAACGCGGTTTGCGCTGCCGGGAGGGGGGTATGCGGCTGCGCGACCGGGAGGCGAGGCTCATGACTGATCGCCTGTTTTCGGATCGCCGGGACGCGGGCCGGGTGCTCGCGGGACTTCTCGGCCACTACCGTGGGCTGCCCGGCGTCGTCGTCCTCGGCCTGTCGCGCGGCGGCATGCCGGTGGCGTACGAGGTGGCGACCGGCCTCGGCCACCCGCTCGAGCTGTTCCTGGTGCGCAAGCTCGGCACGCCCGGCCGCGAGGAGCTCGCCATGGGGGCGATCGCCGGCGGCGGGGTGATCGCGATCGACGAGGACGTCGTGCGCGGGCTCGGCCTCCAGCCCGACAGCATCCGGCAGGTCGCCGAGCGGGAGGCGCGCGAGCTGGCGAGGCGGGAGCGGGCCTACCGGGGCGACGCGCCCGCCGCGGACCTGCACGGCAAGATCGTCATCTTGGTCGACGACGGGCTGGCGACCGGGGCGAGCATGCGCGCCGCCGTCCGCGCGGTCCGGCAGCGGGAGCCGGCCAGGATCGTGGTCGCCGTGCCCGCCGCGCCCGAGTCCACCTGCCAGGAGCTGTCCACCCTGGTGGACGAGGCCGTCTGCGCGACCACGCCCACGCCGTTCTTCTCTGTGGGGGAGTCGTACTGGAACTTTACCCAGACCGCCGACGAGGAGGTGCGCAGGCTCCTCCGTGCCGCGGCCTCGGCGCGGGCCGGGGCCCCGCCCGCCCGCACCGACCTCGCGATCCTGCGCTCGGAGCTCGTGCCCGCGCAGGACGGCGCCCCCTCGGACGAGGTGCTGTTCGACATCGTCGGCGACGCGCGGTTCGTACTGATCGGCGAGGCGTCGCACGGCACCCACGAGTTCTACGCCGCGCGCGCCCGCATGACGCGGCGGCTCATCGAGGAGAAAGGTTTCGTCGCCGTGGCGGTGGAGGCCGACTGGCCCGACGCGTACCGGGTGAACCGGTACGTGCGGGGGCGCGGCGACGACGCGACCGCCGAGGAGGCGCTGCGCGGCTTCGAACGCTTCCCGTCCTGGATGTGGCGCAACGCGGACGTGCTGGAGTTCGCCGGGTGGCTGCGCGAGCACAACGAGCGGCTCGACGAGCGGGCGCGGACCGGGTTCTACGGCCTCGACCTCTACAGCCTGCACCGGTCCGCCGACGAGGTCGTCGCCTACCTGGAGAAGGTGGACCCGGGCGCGGCGGAACGGGCCCGCGGCCGCTACTCCTGCTTCGACCACAGCGACGGCGACGACGGGCAGGCGTACGGCTTCGCCGCCGCCTACGGCGCGGGGGAGTCGTGCGAGCGGCGGGTGATCGACCAGCTCGTCGACCTCCAGCGCAACGCGCTGCGCTACCAGCGGGCACAGGGACTGCTCGGCGAGGACGAGTTCTTCCACGCCGAGCGGAACGCGGCGGTGGTGGCGGCCGCGGAGCGGTACTACCGCACGATGTTCGGCGGCCGGGTGTCGTCGTGGAACCTGCGCGACCGGCACATGGCCGACACACTGTTCGCGCTGGCCGAGCACCTCGGCTGGCAGCGCGGCGAGCCGGCGAGGATCGTGGTGTGGGCGCACAACTCCCACCTCGGCGACGCGCGGGCGACGGAGATGGGCGCGCGCGGCGAGCTCAACCTCGGCCGGCTGGTGCGCGAGCACAACCCGGAGGACTGCCGGCTCATCGGTTTCACCACCTACACCGGCACCGTCACGGCGGCCGACGACTGGGGCCGCCCGGCCGACCGGAAGAACGTGCGCCCGGCGCTGCCCGACTCGGTCGAGGAGCTGTTCCACGAGGTCGGGCACAAGGAGTTCCTGGTCGACTTCGCGCGTTCGGCCGACGCGGCGGACCTGCTGCGCAGGGCGCTGCTCGAACGGGCCATCGGCGTCGTCTACCGTCCGGGCACGGAACGGCAGAGCCACTACTTCCAGACCCGCCTGTCCGACCAGTTCGACGCGGTGATCCACATCGACGAGACCGGCGCGCTGGAGCCCCTGGAGCGTACGGCCCGCTGGGAGCGCGGAGAGGTCCCGGAGACCTACCCGGTGGCGGTCTGAGACCCGGACGGCGCGGCGGTGACCCAACCGCGAAGACGCCTGAACGGCCGGCTCGGCGAGCGTCAGGGGGCCGGTCGCGTCGACCGGCCCCCCTGACGTCGTCTCGGGGCCCGGAGCGGTTTGCCGGAACGGCAACACGATTCACGGCGGCGGCACGGCACGGTGGATGATCCACGCAGGAATCCACCAGTCCACGCAGGAATTCACCAGGAGTTTTGGAGGAATCGATGGCGCAGACCGCTCCCGCCGCGGCGCTCACACATCGTCTGGTCCCGTCTCCCGCCGGTCGCATCCACCTGGTGGAGCAGGGCTCCGGGCCGCTGGTGCTGCTGGTGCACGGGTTCCCCGAGTCCTGGTACTCCTGGCGCCACCAGCTGCCGGTGCTGGCCGCGGCCGGTTACCGGGCCGTCGCCCTGGACGTCCGGGGCTACGGCCGCTCCTCCAAGCCCGCCGACGTGTCGGCGTACCGGATGCTGGAGCTGGTCGAGGACAACGTCGCCGTCGTGCGCGCCCTGGGCGAGCGGACGGCGGTGATCGTGGGCCACGACTGGGGCGCGACGATCGCCGCCGACTCCGCCCTCGTGAGGCCCGAGGTCTTCCGCGCGGTCGGCTTGCTGAGCGTGCCGTACGCCCCGCGCGGCGGGCCGCGGCCCAGCGAGGTGTTCGCGCGGATGGGCGGAGAGGAGGAGTTCTACGTGAGCTACTTCCAGGAGCCCGGCCGGGCCGAGGCCGAGATCGAGCCGGACGTCCGCGGCTGGCTCGCGGGCTTGTACGCCGCCCTGTCGGCCGACACCATGCCGCCCGCCGGCGCCCCGGACCCGCACTTCGTGTCCCGGGGCGGGAGGTTGCGTGACCGCTTCCCCGCCGGCCGGCTGCCCGCCTGGCTCAGTGCCGACGATCTCGACGCCTACGCGGCCGAGTTCGAAAGGACCGGCCTGACCGGGGCGCTGAACCGCTACCGCGCCATGGACCGGGACTGGGAGGACCTCGCCGGCTTCGACGGCGCTCCGATCACGCAGCCGTCGCTGTTCGTCGGCGGCGCGCTGGACGCCTCCACCACCTGGATGGCCGATGCCATCGCGGCCTACCCGGTCACCCTGCCGGGTCTGGTCTCCTCGCACGTACTCGACGGCTGCGGCCACTGGATCCAGCAGGAACGCCGCGACGAGGTCAACGAGATCCTCACCGGCTGGCTCGCCTCCCTGCCCGCCTGAGCGCCCGCTCGGCTGCTCGCTTCGGACATGTGCACGTCAGGGCCGGCCCTTGCGGGCCG
>NZ_JBEYWQ010000038.1:0-63312 GCF_040644495.1 Microbispora sp. NPDC046973
TTCGACCCCGACGCCACGTTGCCGCCGCTGTCCAGCACCAGACCGGTGGTGACGTTGGCGATCCGCACGTAGCCGGTCGGGGTGGAGCCTCCGCCCAGGGCGGGGATCTGGCCGTTGAAGGTCAGCTTCACGACGTACGCCGGGGCGCTGAACGGCGCGGTGGACGAGGGCATCGAGATGTGCAGGCCGGAACCGTCCTGCGTGCGGTTGGGCAGGGTGGTGTACTGGCCGGCCGAGGAGCCGAGCAGTTGCACCGAGGCCAGGGTGCTCAGGTTGATCCGGTTGGAGTTGAGCGTGGTGATGTGCAGGGTGCTGCCCGGCCAGCCCAGCACGGTGGCGTACAGCACCGTGTTGTCCTTGCTGCGGGTGAAGCGGATATCGGTGTTGGTGCCCGCCCGCGGCGTCGTGAAGGAACCGCCGCCCATCTGGGTGGGCCCCTCGCCGTAGATCGCCCAGGCCCGCGTCGCGTAGATGGACTCGCCGAAACGCTTGAGGTAGTCCCCGATGCCCAGCAGGATCGACCGCTGCCCGGACGGAATGGTGCCGTCGGCCATGGGGGCGATGTTCAGCAGCATGTTGCCGTTCTTGCTGACCCGGTCGATCAGCGAGTGCAGCATGGCGTTGAGCGAGTAGTACCCGATCCCCACGGTGTAGCACCAGCTGGAGCTGGAGATGCTGTCGTCGGTCAGCCAGTAGGGGGTCTGGATGGCGGCCGGTCCGCCGCGCTCGTAGTCGAAGACCTCTCCCTTGGTGTTGAACCCGTCCTTGTAGGTCGCGACCACGTCCTTGTTCCAGGCGACCGCCTGGTTGTAGTAGTACGCCAGGAAGGCCAGCCGCCGCGACTCGTCCAGCTGGCTGAGGTTGAAGTCCTGCCAGATGATGTCGGGCTGGTAGCCGTCGATGACCTCCTTGAGCTTGTCGTACCACAGCTGCTGTTCGTCGGCGAAGCTGAGCTGGCCGTACAGCTTCTTCAGCGAGGTCGTCGACTGGGCCGGCACCCACTGGTAGAAGCCGGTGAAGTTGTAGCAGTGATGCATGGCCACGAGCAGTTTCAGGCCCTTGGCCCTGATGGCGTCCGCGTGCAACCGCAGCAGGTCGAGCCTGGGTCCGGTGGCGACCGAGTTCCACTCGTTCACCCGGCTGTTCCACATCGAGTAGCCGTCGTGGTGCTCGGCCACCGGCCCGGCGAACCTCGCGCCGGCGTCGGCGAACAGCTGCGCCCACTCGTTCGGGTCGAAGTTGCCCCCGGCGGACTTCAGCTTCGGCGCGAACTGCACCCAGTTGCCGGCCTTGTCCTGCGCACCGTTGATGAAGTTGTGGTACGGCCACACCGACGGGTCACCATAGACGCTCTTGTGGTGATTGTTCTCGTTAGACCCGTTGTTGTACATGTTGCGCGGATACCACTCGTTCGCGTACGCGGGGACGCTGAACACACCCCAGTGGTAGTAGATGCCGAACTTGGCGTCCTGGAACCACTCGGCCGCCGGCGGGTGCTGGTCCACCGACGACCAGCTCGCGCTGTAGCTCTGCGGACCGGCGGTGGCCCACGCCGGCCCGACCTTCAAGATCCCGGCCGCGGTGGCGGCCCCGGCCGCCACAAGCAGCTGACGACGGCTGAGCTGAAACGGGGAGGGAGACATGGGGGGACCTCTCGCGACGGGGAGTACTCCAAAGGTCACAGAATGTCGGCGGGTTACCCCTGCCGGTAGTACCCGTGGCGGAGGCGTGGAGGCGAATGTCTCCGGTGTTTCCTGGGAGTGTGCGAACCTTCACCACGTGGACATGGGATGTTTGTAGGCCAATAAGGGCGCTCTGTCCAGACCCAGAATCGAGCGGGAGCTACCGACGCGACGAGAGCCGAGGTCACGGTGATTGTCGTCGATGTCGACACTTGCGGCGTTCCTGATGGGTGTCGCCGCCCGCACGCGCTTCCGCGCGTCCGTGGGGACACATGACATCTGCGCCGGGTTTACGCTTCGATCTCTTCCCATAGATGGGATGTATTGAAAGTTTCAGCCCGAATGGCCGCGGCTGTAGTCGCTGGACGCCCGCACCACCAGCTCAGGCTGGAAGACGACGTGCCGATGGCTGTGCTTCTCGCCCTCGAGCGACTCTTCCAGCAGGAGTTGCGCGGCCGTACGGCCGAGCTGGGCGCGCGGCTGGCGCACGGAGCTCAGCGGAACGGCGGCAGCGGCGGCGAAGTCGATGTCGTCGTAGCCCACCAGCGCGATGTCCCCGGGCACCCGGATGCCGTGCATGGTAAGACCCTGCAGCACGCCGAGCGCCAGCAGGTCGTTGGCGCAGAAGACGGCCGTCGGGCGCTCGTCCACGGGAATGGTCGCGATGTCCTCGGCCGCCTGCCGACCCGCCGCGACCGACAGGCTCGCCGTCTCGTATGTCAGCAGCTCCGCTTGAGGGGCTCGGTCCGCCAGTGCGGCGGTCGCACCGGCACGGCGGTCGGCCACCTGCCGGATCGAAAGCGGGCCGCCGACGTACAGAATCCGCTCATGGCCCTGGTCGACGAGGTGGTCAGCCGCCAGGCGCCCTCCGGCGACGTCGTCGACCGCGACGGAACAGCGGCTCGGATGACCGGAGCCCCGGTCGACGAGCACCACGGGAATGCCGTGTGCCACGAACGCGTCAAGGCGTTTGTGCCGGCCGTCGGAGACCGGCGTGATGAGCAAGCCCTGAACCCGCTGCTCTTCGAGCATGTCGAGATGGCGGTGCTCCCGCCGCGCGTCCTCGCCGCTGTTGCAGACCACCAGCATCCCGCCGGCGCTCTCGACGACGGCCTCCGCGCCGTGGATCACATCGGTGAAGAAGGGATTCGACACATCCAGGACCACGATGGCGACGGTCCTGCTGCGACCGGCGCGCAGTTGCCGGGCGGAGTCGTTCCGCACGTAACCCAGTTTGTCGATCGCGTCGAGCACCCGCTGACGTGTGGTGGGTGAGACGACCTCGGGACGGTTGAGCACGTTGCTGACAGTGCCGAGGGACACACCCGCGTACCGCGCCACTTCCTTGATATTGGCGGATGCCATGTCTCCCTCAACCCGTGAGCGTTGATCTGCGCGCGTCCGTCCACCGGCTGCACCGCCGGTCATGCATGCGGTACGGCCAAGCGCACCGGTTTCCGCGTGCTGAAGCGTCGTCAGGACAGTCCCGCACAGAATACATGAAACGATTCACAATCGCGGGGAAAAATGGCGTCCGTCAGCCGGGGAGGCGGCCTTCGGCGTGATCCCATGCGGTCTGTCCGCCCAGCGGGCGGTAGGTCTGGAGCGGTTCGCTGCGGCGGACGAGGTCGCGGATGTCGTCCACCTCACCGTGGGCGCGGGCCTGCACCAGGCCGTTGCCGAGGGCGGCGGCCTCGATCGGTCCGGCGACCACGGGCAGTCCCGCGGCGTCGGCGGTCATCTGACACAGCAGGGCGTTGCGCGCGCCGCCGCCGACCACGTGGACGACCTCCACGTCCCGGCCGCTGAGCCGTACGGCCTCGCGGATCGTACGGCGGTAGGCGAGGGCCAGGCTCTCCAGCACGCACCGCACGATCGCCGCCCGCCCGTCCGGGGGACGCTGCCCGGTGCGTTCGCAGTACGCGGCGATCCTGGCGGGCATGTCACCCGGCGGCAGGAAGGTGGAGTCGTCGGGGTCGATCACGGCGGCGAACGGCGGCGCCTGGGCCGCGGCGGCCAGCAGCCCGGGCAGATCGCTCTCACCCCAGACGCGCAGGCACTCCTGCAGGATCCACAGGCCCATGACGTTGCGCAGGTAACGGATGGTGCCATCCAGCCCGCCCTCGTTGGTGAAGTTCGCCAGGCGGCTGTCCTCGGTGAGCACGGGCGCGGGCAACTCCAGGCCCACCAGCGACCAGGTACCGGAGGAGACGTAGGCGAAACGCTCGCCGGTGGCGGGCACGGCGGCCACGGCCGAGGCCGTGTCGTGCGAGGCGACCGCCATCACCTCGACGCCGCCGGGCAACCCGAGCTCGGCGGCCGACTCCGGGCGCAGCATCCCGGCGCGTGTCCCTGCCTCGCGCAGCGGCGGCAGAATGCCGGGCGGCACGCCCAGCTCGCGCGCCAGGTCGTGTGACCAGGCCCGCGCGCGGACGTCGTACAGGCCGGTGGTGGAGGCGTTGGTGGCCTCGGCCGCAGCCTCGCCGGTCAGCCAGTACGCCAGCAGGTCGGGGATCAGCAGCATGGTGTGCGCCCGGTCGAGGGCGGGCTCGGCGAGCAGTTGGTAGACGGTGTTGAACGGCAGGAACTGCAGGCCGCTGACCTGGTAAAGGGTGGCGGCGCCGAGCCGCGCGGAGACGGCCGCCATGATCCCGGCGGTCCGGTCGTCGCGGTAGTGGACGGGGTTGCCGATCAGGCGCCCGTCGCCGTCGAGCAGGCCGTAGTCGACGGCCCAGGAGTCGACGCCGATCGAGTCGACCGGCCCCGCGGCCCGCAGCCCGTCGAGAACTCCCTGATAAAGGGCGAGCACGTCCCAATGGAGCGTCCCGTTCACCCGCACCGGGCGGTTGGGGAAGCGGTGCACCTCCGTCAGGTGCGCGCGCCCGCCCTCGACCCGCACGGTCATGACCCTGCCGCTGGACGCGCCGAGGTCCACGGCCGCGTGGACGCTCATTCACCCTCCTGTGACTGCGTGCGACCCACGGTGGACTCACGGACGACGAGCTCGGGCTGGAACATCACCTGCTGGTGCACGTGCGTGTCCGGGTTGTCGCATTCGTCCAGCAGTAGTTCGGTGGCGATCCGGCCGAGCCGGTGGGTGGGCTGACGGACCGAGCTGAGCGACACGGCCGACGCGGCGGCGAAGTCGATGTCGTCGTATCCGATGAGCGCCACGTCGCGCGGGACGCGCACCCCGGCCCGCAGCAGCTCGCGCAGGAAGCCCACGGCGAGCAGGTCGTTGGCGCAGAACACCGCGTCCGGCAGGCCGGAGGCCAGCAGCGACGCGGCGGCCCGCTGCCCCTCCCGCGCCGTCATCGCCGGCACCTCCACCGTCGTGGTCGCGGTCTCGGGGTCGAGCCCGGCGGCGGAGGCGGCCTGCGCGGCGCCCTGCCCCCGCTCCACGCACTGGCGGATCGAGCGCGGGCCGGTGACATAGCCGATCCGCCGCGCGCCCAGCGACAGCAGGTGGGATACGGCCATCTGCCCGCCCGCCAGGTCGTTGACGGCCACCGCGCACTGGTCGGGCCGGTGCGCGGGATGGTCCACCAGGACGACGCTGATGCCGCGCTCGCGCAGCGCGTCGAGCCGCGCGGGATCCTCGTCCGACGGCGTGATCAGCACCCCGCGCACGCGCTGCTCGGCCAGCACGAGCAGGTTGCGCTCCTCCTTGTCCCGCGAGCCCGCCGAGTTGCCGAGGATCACGGCATAGCCGAGCTCGCTGGCCGCCTCCTCCACCCCCGCGGCGACGTCGGTGAAGAACGGGTTGCCGATGTCGATGACCGACAGGCCGATCGTCCTGCTGTGCCCGGCGCGCAGCGTCGAGGCCGACCCGTGCCGCACGAAGCCCAGCTCACGGATGGCGCGCATGACCCGCTCGCGGGTCTCCGGAGCCACCCGCTCCGGACGGTTGAGCACATTCGAGATGGTCCCGGGCGAGACACCGGCGCGGGCGGCGACCTCCCGGATGCTGACGGTCCCCACTGTCGTCCGCCCTCCTCGATCCCACTCGGGCGCGATCCGTTAAAACGTCTTATCGGCCGATGGCCAGACCCTACCGCAGCGGCAAAAGCCTCTCCTTGTCGCCATTGACAAGCCCTGCTCGCGCGACGTAGCGTCCGGGCGACTTCCAATAAAACGTTTTGATGGATTACGCGAAGGGTGAGCAGCGTGACCGGGCGCGACGCGGCTCCGTACCGGCCGGATGGACGGTGAGCATGGAACGTGTCTGCTTCGTGCTGCGGGTGCGGCCGGACCGGCTGGAGGAGTACCGGGAGCGGCACCGCGAGGTGTGGCCGGAGATGCGGGCGGCGCTGCGGGAGACCGGCTGGCACAACTATTCGCTGTTCCTGCGTGACGACGGGCTCCTGGTGGGCTACCTCGAGACCGGCGACTTCGAGGCCGCGAAGGCGGCGATGGCCGAACGCCAGGTCAACGCCCGCTGGCAGGCCGAGATGGCGCCCTTCTTCGAGGGGCTCGACGGCGCGCCCGACGAGGGCATGGCCGCCCTCCGCGAGGTTTTCCACCTTGACTGAATCGGGGATCCGATGAGAGGCGACATCGGGGCGGCGCTGCGCGGGCAGCGCATCGAGACGCCGTCGTGGGCGTACGGCAACAGCGGCACCAGGTTCAAGGTGTTCGCCCAGGAGGGCGTGCCGCGCGATCCGTACGAGAAGATCGCCGACGCGGCGCAGGTGCACGCGTTCACCGGGGTCGCGCCGACCGTCGCCCTGCACATCCCGTGGGACAGGGTGGACGACTACGGCGACCTCGCCCGCCACGCGGCCGGTCTCGGGGTCGGCGTCGGGGCGATCAATTCCAACGTGTTCCAGGACGACGACTACAAGCTGGGCAGCGTGACCAATCCCGACCCTGCGGTGCGGCGCAAGGCGCTCGGCCACCTGCTGGAGTGCGTGGACATCATGGACGCCACGGGGTCGGACACGCTCAAGCTGTGGTTCTCCGACGGGACGAACTATCCGGGGCAGGACGACATCCGTGCCCGCCAGGACCGGCTCGCCGAGGCGCTGGCCGCCGTGTACGACCGGCTGGGCGAGGGGCAGCGGTTCCTGCTGGAGTACAAGCTGTTCGAGCCGGCCTTCTACATGACCGACGTGCCCGACTGGGGCACCGCCTACGCCCACTGCGTCAGGCTCGGCCCGAAGGCGCAGGTCGTGGTGGACACCGGCCACCACGCGCCGGGCACGAACATCGAGTTCATCGTGGCGTTCCTGCTGCGCGAGGACAGGCTCGGCGGGTTCGACTTCAACTCCCGGTTCTACGCCGACGACGACCTCATGGTGGGCGCGGCCGACCCGTTCCAGCTGTTCCGGATCATGTACGAGGTGGTGCGCGGCGGCGGGCTGCGCCCGGAGATCGCGTTCATGCTCGACCAGTGTCACAACATCGAGCCGAAGATCGCCGGCCAGATCCGCTCGGTGATGAACGTGCAGGAGGCCACGACCAAGGCGCTGCTGGTGGACGGCGAGGCCCTGGCCGCCGCGCAGGCGGCGGGTGACGTGCTCGGTGCCAACGCCGTGCTGATGGACGCCTACGACACCGACGTCCGGCCGCTGCTGGCCGCGCTCCGCGAGGAGATGGGCCTTGCTCCCGATCCGATGCGGGCCTACGCCGAATCGGGATACCTGGAGAAGATCCGGACCGAGAGGGTCGGCGGCACCCAGGCCGGCTGGGGCGCCTGACTCCACCGGCCTGGCTGCCGCCGACATCCTGCGGAGTGCCGTCACGGCGTCGCGACACCCGCTGCTACGCCACTTTAGGGGGATATTTCATGACCACGCCGGTTGAGCAGTTGCTCGAACGTGCGCATCTGCTGGGAGCCGATCCCCGCAACACGAACTTCGCCGGGGGCAACGCCTCGGCCAAGGGGACGGCTCTGGATCCGGTCACCGGCTCGGATGTGGAAGTGATGTGGGTGAAGGGGTCGGGCGGCGATCTCGGCACGCTCACCGAAGCCGGGCTGGCCGTGCTCCGGCTCGACCGGCTGCGCGCGCTGGCCGGCGTCTACCCGGGTGCCGAGCGCGAGGAGGAGATGGTCGCGGCCTTCGACCACTGCGCGTTCGGCAAGGGAGGGGCGGCGCCGTCGATCGACACCGCGATGCACGGCCTGGTCGACGCCGCGCACGTCGACCACCTGCATCCCGACGCGGGCATCGCCATCGCCACCGCCGCCGACGGACCGGAGCTGACCCGGCGCATCTACGGCGACCGGGTCGTCTGGGTGCCCTGGCGGCGGCCCGGCTTCCAGCTCGGCCTGGACATCGCCGCGATCAAGGACGCCAACCCCCGGGCGGTCGGCTGCGTCCTGGGCCGGCACGGCATCACCGCCTGGGGCGACACCTCCGCCGAATGCGCCGGCCACGCGCTGTGGATCATTCGCACCGCCGAGGCGTACATCGCCGAGCACGGCAGGCGCGAGCCGTTCGGACCGGTAAAGCCCGGCTACGCGCCGCTGCCCGAGCAGGCCAGGCACGAGCGGGCGGCAGAGCTGTTCCCCGTACTGCGCGGGCTGTGCTCGACCGAAGCCCGCCAGGTCGGCCACTACACCGACACCCCACAGGTGCTCGACTTCCTGTCCCGCGAGAAGCACGCCGAGCTGGCCGCCCGGGGCACCTCGTGCCCGGATCACTTCCT
Source organism: Microbispora sp. NPDC046973 (assembly GCF_040644495.1). NCBI lineage: Bacteria > Bacillati > Actinomycetota > Actinomycetes > Streptosporangiales > Streptosporangiaceae > Microbispora > Microbispora sp. NPDC046973. Next base: position 8,334 of record NZ_JBEYWQ010000038.1, read on the forward strand.
GCGCACCAAGGTCGCGCCGATGGTGGTGGACCTGCCCGCGCACGCGCCGATCGAGGACGTGATCTCCCGCCTCGGCGAGCTGCACGCGGCCTACCGCGAGGACTACCGTGCCTATTACGAGCGGCACGCCACGCCGCACTCGCCGGCGATGCGCGGCGCCGACCCGGCGATCGTGCTCGTGCCGGGTGTCGGCATGTTCTCCTTCGGCAAGGACAAGCAGACCGCCCGCGTCGCCGGGGAGTTCTACCTCAATGCGATCACCGTGATGCGCGGCGCCGAGGCGCTGTCGGCCTACGCCCCGATCGAGGAGTCGGAGAAGTTCCGCATCGAGTACTGGGAGCTGGAGGAGGCCAAGCTGCGGCGGATGCCGGCGCCGCGGCCGTTGGCCACCCGGATCGCGCTGGTCACCGGCGGCGGCTCGGGCATCGGCGCGGCCACCGCCCGCCGCCTGGCCGCCGAGGGCGCCTGCGTCGTCATCGCCGACCGCGATCTTGCCGCCGCGCAGAAGGTCGCCGCCGGGATCGGGGCCCATGCGTATCGCCCCGCGGACGTGGCCGTGGCCGTGCAGGCCGACGTCACCGACGAGGCCCAGGTCGCCGAGGCCGTACGGCAGACGGTGCTGGCCTTCGGCGGGGTCGATCTGGTGGTCAACAACGCCGGGCTGTCGCTGTCGCGCTCCCTGCTGGACACCACCGCCGACGACTGGGACCTCCAGCACCAGGTGATGGCCCGCGGCTCGTTCCTCGTCTCGCGCGAGACCGCCCGTGTCATGATCGAACAAGCCATGGGCGGCGACATCGTCTACATCGCCTCCAAGAACGCCGTGGTCGCCGGGCCCGACAACATCGCCTATGGCGCGGCCAAGGCCGACCAGTCCCACCAGGTCCGCCTGCTCGCGGCCGAACTCGGCGAACACGGCATCCGTGTCAACGGCGTCAACCCCGACGGGGTCGTCCACGGCTCCGGCATCTTCGCCTCCGGCTGGGGCGCCAACCGCGCCGCCGTCCACGGCGTCCCCGAAGACGAGCTCGGCGAGTTCTACGCCCGGCGCACCCTGCTCAAACGCGAGGTGCTGCCCGACCACGTCGCCGCCGCCGTCTTCGCCCTCACCGCCGGCGACCTGTCCCTCACCACCGGCCTGCACATCCCCGTCGATGCCGGAATCACCGCCGCCTTCCTCCGTTGACCAGGCTCTGCGGGAGGACGTCAGCCGCGGCGCAGTCAGCCGTGACGCATGCCGGGCGTGCTCTCCCGCAGGACGACCTCGCCACGGACGAGCCGCCGACGGGGGCGGTCCGCCGGTTCCTGCAGGACCATCTCCAGCGCGGCTTCGCCGATCTCGACCAGAGGCAGGCGCACCGTGGTGAGGGCGGGGGTGACGTCCCGCAGGGTGGTGATGTCGTCGAATCCGGCGACCGCGACCGTGCGCTCGAGCCCGCGCGATCGCAGCGCGGCGAGGGCGCCGACCGCCATGACGTCGTTGACCGCGAACACGCACTCGACCTCGCCGCGGCCGGCGAGCAGGTCGAGCATGGCGTCGTGCCCACCGTCACGGTCGAACTCTCCGTGCACGACGGCCTCGGGCGGCACGACGACGTCCGAGGCGGCCAGGCCTTCGGTGAAGCCGGCGAGCCGGTCGGCGGCCGTGAGCAGGTCGCGCGGGCCGGCCAGCACGCCGAACGAGCGGTAGCCGAGGCCCGCCAGGCGGACCCCGAGATCGCGGGCACCCGCGCGGTTCGCGACGACCACGGTGTCGACGGGCAGCCGTCGCTGGCCGATGAGCGCGACCCGGCCGCCCGACCGTTCGAAGGCGTCGAGTTCGGCGCCGAGCCGGTCGAGCGCGTCGCGGTCGTCGGTGCGGGAGCCGGCGATGACGATGGCCGCCGCGCGCAGGCCGCGCATCGCGGCGGCGTACTCGACCTCCTTGTCCGGCCGTCTCCCGGTGCCGGCGATGCTGACCATCAGACCGTTGGCCTCGGCCATCCGCATCGCCCCGGCGGCTATCGAGGAGAAGTAGGGGTCCTCGATGTCCTGCACGACGAGCCCGACCAGGTTGGTGCGGCCCCGCGCGACGGCCTGGGCCTGCGCGTTGGCCGTGTAGTTGAGCGCGCGTGCCGCCCGTTCGACCCGCTCGCGGATCTCCGGACGGACGGTGCGTGCGCTGCCGTTGATGGCGCGCGACGCGGTGGCGAGCGACACCCCGGCCTCCCTCGCCACGTCCTCCAGCGTGACCGCGCCGCGCTTCGCACTCATGGTCCTCATTGTGGCCTTCTCGTGGTCATGCATCGAACGGCGTAGCGGTTGACGTTCCGCCGCCCCGGCCGTACGGTCCAGCGTAGTGGAAAGCGCTTTCCGATCGATGGGAAAGCGCTTTCCAGACCGAGTTCTCACATGCGAGGAGAAACGGATGGACACCCTCGGCGTGGTCATGAACGGGGTGACCGGGCGCATGGGCTACCGCCAGCATCTGGTCCGTTCGGTCCTGGCGATCAACGAGCAGGGCGGGGTCGCCTTGTCGGACGGCGGACGGGTGCTGCTGCGGCCGGTGCTGGTGGGACGGAGCGCGGCCAAGCTGGAGGCGATCGCGACGCGGCACGGCATAACCGACTGGACGACCGACCTCGGGGCCGCCCTCGCCGACGACCGCAACGCCGTCTACTTCGACGCGCAGACCACGAACGCCAGAGTCGCGGCCGTCATGCGGGCGATCGAGGCGGGCAGACACGTCTACGTCGAGAAGCCGACCGCGGAGAACCTCGCCGGCGCGGTCGCCCTGGCGCGGGCGGCGCGCGAGGCCGGCGTGAAGAACGGCGTCGTCGCCGACAAGCTGTTCCTGCCCGGGCTGCTGAAGCTGCGCCGTTTGGTCGACGGCGGCTTCTTCGGCCGGATCCTGTCCGTACGCGGCGAGTTCGGTTACTGGGTGTTCGAAGGCGACTGGCAGCCGGCCCAGCGGCCCTCCTGGAACTACCGGGCCGAGGACGGCGGCGGCATCGTGCTCGACATGTTCCCGCACTGGACCTACGTGCTGGAGAACCTGTTCGGCCGCATCGAGGCGGTGACCGCGCGGGCGGTGACGCACGTCCAGGAGCGGGTGGACGAGCACGGCCGGCCGTACAAGGTGACGGCCGACGACGCCGCCTATGCGATCTTCGAGCTGGCCGGCGGGCTGATCGCGCAGATCAACTCCTCCTGGGCGGTCCGGGTGAACCGCGACGAGCTGGTGGAGTTCCAGGTTGACGGCACCCACGGCAGCGCCGTGGCCGGGCTGCGCCGCTGCCGGATCCAGCACCGGGCCTCCACCCCGATGCCGGTGTGGAACCCCGACCTGCCCGCGACCGAGCCGTTCCGTGAACAGTGGCAGGAGGTGCCGGACAACGCCGAGTTCGGCAACGGCTTCAAGACGCAGTGGGAGATGTTCGTGCGTCATGTGGTGGAGGACGCGCCCTTCCCCCACGACCTCGCCTCCGGCGCTCGCGGGGTGCAGGTCGCGGAGCTGGGCCTGCGTTCCTCGGCGGAGGGCGTGCGTGTCGAGGTGCCCGGAGTGTCGGCATGACCGTCGTCACGCTGCCCGGGCCGGACCGCAGGCTGGAGACCTACCGGATGCGCGAGCCGGTCGCCTGGGCCCCGCCGCCGTCACCGCCCACCAGCCGAGTCGTGTACGCCGCCGCGCACGTGGTGGCCGACCCGCTCGCCGCCCACTCCCCCGGCTCCCCCGCCGCCCTCGACTGGGACGCGACCCTGCGCTTCCGCCGCCACCTGTGGTCGTACGGGCTGCGGGTGGCCGACGCGATGGACACGGCCCAGCGCAACATGGGCCTGGACTGGGCGGCCACCCGGGAGCTGATCCGGCGCAGCGCCGCCGAGGCCCGCCACTACGGCGACCCCGCGGACCTGCTCGCCTGCGGGGCCGGCACCGACCATCTGCCGGGGGAGGTCACGCTGAAGGAGGCGACGGCCGGTTACCTGGAGCAGATCGAGACCGTGCAGGAAGCGGGCGCCCGGGTCGTCATCATGGCGAGCAGGCAGCTCGCCCGCCTCGCCCGCGGCCCCGAGGACTACCACGAGGTCTACGGCGAGCTGCTCGGCCACGCCGACCGGCCGGTGATCCTGCACTGGCTCGGCGAGATGTTCGATCCCGCCCTCGCCGGATACTGGGGATCACGCGATCCGGAGGCCGCCACCGAGGCGTTCCTCGCACTCGTCCACGACAACGCCGCACGCGTGGACGGAGTGAAGGTGTCACTGCTCGACGCCGATCACGAGGTGCGGCTGCGCGAACGGCTCCCCGGCGGCGTGCGGCTCTACACCGGCGACGACTTCAACTACCCCGAGCTGATCGCGGGCGGCAGTCACGCGCTGCTCGGGATCTTCGACCCGATCGCCCCGGCCGCGGCGGCCGCCCTCCAGGCGCTCGACGGCGGAGACCGCGAGCGGTTCGCGTCCGTCCTCGCCCCGACCGTGCCGCTCGCCCGGAAGATCTTCGAAACGCCGACGTACCACTACAAGACCGGGATCGTCCTGCTGGCCTGGCTCGCCGGGCACCAGGACGCGTTCGTCATGGTGAACGGCGCGCACAGCGCCCGGTCGATCCTCCACCTGGCCGAGGTGTTCCGTCTCGCCGACCAGGCCGGGCTCCTGCCCGACCCCGACCTGGCCGCCGCACGCATGCGCGCCCTGCTCGCCACCGCCGGGGTGACCGCATGACACCCGGCCGCCTGTCCCTCAACCAGTGGACCACCCGCCGCTGGTCGGTGCGCGAAGCCGTCGACGGATGCGTCCGGCACGGCATTCCCGCGATCGGGCTGTGGCGGGAGAGCGTGGCCGAGTACGGCCTGGCCGCGACGGCGAAGCTGGTCACGGACGCGGGACTGCGCGTCTCCTCCCTGTGCCGGGGCGGCTTCCTGACCGGCCCGGGGTTCGGACTGGAGGACAACCGTGCGGCGATAGACGAGGCCGCCGCCCTGGACGCGGCCTGCCTGGTGCTGGTCGTGGGCGGGCTTCCCGGAATCTCCCCTGGTGGTGGACCGCTTCCGGGCTTCAGCCGCGACCTGGCCGAGGCACGGGTCCGGGTCGCCGAGGCGCTCGCCCGGCTGGCACCGTACGCGGCCGAGCGCGGCGTACGGCTCGCGCTGGAGCCCCTGCATCCCATGTACTGCGCCGACCGCGCCGTGCTGTCCACCCTCCGGCAGGCGCTCGACCTGGCCGAGCCGTACCCGGCCGAGCAGGTGGGCGTGGTGGTCGACACCTTCCACATCTGGTGGGACCCCGAGGTGCTCACCCAGATCGCCCGGGCCGCCGGCCGGATCGCGAGCTACCAGGTGAGCGACTTCCTGGTGCCGCTGCCCGCCGACCCGCTGCTCGGCCGCGGCATGATGGGCGACGGCGTCATCGACTTCCCGCCCCTCACCGCCGCCGTGGACGCCGCGGGCTACCGCGGCGACATCGAGGTCGAGATCTTCAACGCCGACATCTGGGCCGCCGACCCCGACGAGGTGGTCGCCACGATGAAGCGGCGCTTCGCCGCGGCGATCGGCTGACGGGTCCGCCTCAGCCCGCGAGCCGGGTGCCCTCCGCGACGAGGTGGACGGGGGCGCCCGTGGTGGACGAGGCGTCGGCGGCGACACCCACCAGGACGCTCCGGATGCCGTCGAGGTGACCGGCCCGGCGGGCGAGCGGGTCGTCGCCGGGGCCGCGGAAGACGTCGTCAAGCAGCAGGGCGTCCCCGCCGCCGTGGGCGCCGCCGCCCGCCCGGATGGGGACGTCCTCCGGTTCCCGCCAGTGGCGTCGCAGGGTGAGGCGTTCCCAGGAGCCCGCCGCGTGCTCCCCCGTGAGGGCGCCGGGGTCGACGGCGGCCCGCGGCGGGGTCCAGGCCCGTTCGACCACCTCCAGGTCCAGGCGGCCCTCCGTGCCGTTCAGCGCCACCCGGTATCCCTCGAACGGAGCGTGCGCGTTGAGTGAGTAGGTCAGCAGGGCGCCCCGCGCGTACCTGACCAGGACCGCCATGTTGTCCTCGATGGTGACGCCGCCGCCGAAGACGTCCTGGTCGCGGATGTAGCCGTCCTCGTGCTCGGCGTCGAGGTACAGCCGGCGCAGGCGGGGGTCGGCGGAGAGGTCGAGGAGGAAGGGGTCGCTGCCGAGGCCGGGGGCGCCCCGGCCCCGCGCGGGCCGGTCGCCCAGGCCGCGGGCCCGCGCGTTGCGCGCGCCGTAGAACCGCAGGGAGGCCTGCGCGTAGACCGTCTCCGCGGTGTCTGCCAGCCACCAGTTGACGAGGTCGAAGTGGTGGGTGGACTTGTGCACGAGCAGACCGCCGGAGTCGGACTTGCGCCGATGCCACCGGCGGAAGTAGTCGGCGCCGTGGATGGTGTCGAGCGTCCACTCGAAGTGCACGGACGTCACCTCCCCGATCGCGCCGTCCATGACGAGCCGTCGTACGGCCGAGTTGCGCGGCGCGTACCGGTAGTTGAAGGTCACGACGACCCGGCCGTCACTCCGCTCGGCGGCCGCGGCGATCGCCGCGCAGCCCGCGGCGGTGGTGGCGAGGGGCTTTTCCACCACGACGTCGCGCCCGGCGTCGAGCGCCGCGCACACGTAGTGGGCGTGGGCGGCGTCGACGGTGGTCACCACGACGGCGTCCGCGACCTCGAGCAGACCGCCGAACCCCGCGGGGGCGAAGCAGGGCACGTCCCGGCCGATCCGCTCGGCGTAGTAGCCCATGCGCGTCCGGTTGACGTCGCACAACGCGACGATCTCCCCCGCGTCGCTCCACTCACCGAGCAGCGCGTCGACGTACAGCTGCGCGCGGTGCCCGAGCCCGACGAACCCGTATCTCATGTCATCTCCCAGCCGGGCGCGACGCCCTTGACGCTTCGTGCACATGTGATCTACTTGCGGATTGTTCGCAGTCCCGCGACAAGCGCCCAGGGCAGGTGACGCACTTGTCACCGCGATGATCAGTTCCGGCGAGGACGCGGGCCCGGCTCGGTGACGAGGTGACGCGGGTGCAGCCTTTGCGGGTCGTGGTGGCCGGAGTGCACGGCTACGGCGCCGTCCATCTGGAGAACGTACGGCGCCTCCAGACGGCCGGGCTGGCCGAGCCGGTCGGCGTGTGCGACACCCGGCCGCCCGATCCCCTGGCGCACCCTGGCCTTGGCGATCTCGAGTGGTCCGCCGACCTGCCCGGGCTCATCGAGCGGACCGGCGCGCAGATCGCCGTCATCGCGACGCCGATCCACACGCACGCCGCGCTGGCGACCGCGGCACTGCGTGCCGGAGCGCACGTCCTGCTGGAGAAGCCGCCCGCGCCTTCGGTCACCGAGTTCGAGCGCATCGCGGACGCCGTGGAGGAGACCGGCCTGGCCTGCCAGGTGGGCTTCCAGTCTCTGGGTTCGGCGGCGATCCCGGCGGCGCGTGCCCTCATGGGCTCGGGTCTGCGGGGCATCGGCGTGGCGGGGGCGTGGGAGCGCCGCCGGTCGTACTACACCCGCGCCGCCTGGGCCGGCAGACGCACGCTGAACGGCGCCGACGTCGTGGACGGCGCTATGACCAACCCGTTCGCACACGGGATCGCGACCGCCCTCGCCGTCGCGGGAGCCGACACGGCCGACGCGATCGCCGGCATCGACCTGGAGCTCTACCGGGTCAACGCCATCGAGGCCGACGACACCTCCAGCGCCCGGCTGCGGCTTCGCGACGGCACCGTGGTCACGGTCGCCGTCTCCCTTTGCGCGGACCGGGAGAACGAGCCGTACCTGCTCCTGCACGGCGAGCAGGGCACCGCCCTGCTCCGCTACACGACCGACGAGATCGAGGCGGACGGGGTGCGGACCGGGTATCCGCGCACGGATCTGCTGGAGAACCTCCTCGCCCACGTGCGCGACGGCGCGGAGCTGCTGGTGCCGCTGGCGGCGACCGGCGCCTTCACCCGGTTCCTCGACGAGGTGCGGCGGGCACCGGGCCCGGTCGCCGTCCCGCGGGAGTTCCAGCGGATCGAGCCGGAGCGGAGGGTGCTGCCGGGCATCTCCGGGCTGGCGGCGGCGAGCGCGGAACGGCTCGCGCTCCTGTCCGAGCTCGGCTTTCCCGGCACCGCCCGTCGCCCCGCAGCGTGGCCGGAGACGACGCTGCGCGTGGCGGGGCGCGAGGTCGCCGTCTACGAGTACCGCGGCGACCTGCAGGCGACCGACGCCCCGCGACCGTACCTCCACCCGGTCCGCACCCTTGGCGGTGCGGTCGTCACCGAGACCCGCCCGGCCGACCATCCGCATCACTTCGGGGTGAGCGTCGCCGTCTCCGACGTGGACGGGGTGAACTTCTGGGGCGGGTCCACCTACGTCCCGGGCCGCGGTCATGTGACGCTGCCGAACCACGGACGGCAGCGACGTCTCGTCCTGCGTGCCGTGGAAGGCGGCTACGCCGAGGAACTGGAGTGGACCGGGCCGGGCGGGCGGGTGCTACTACGCGAGCGGCGGACGCTCACGGCCCGGGCGCTCGACGACGCGTGGGCGCTCGACGTCGCCATCACGTTGACCGGCGGCACGACGGGCAACACGGTGGCGATCCGCAGCTCGGCGTGCAAGGGCCGGGCCGGCGCGGGATATGGCGGGTTCTTCTGGCGGGCTCCCCGGCACGCGCCGCGCCTGGCCGTTCTCACCGCCCACGGCGACGGCGAGGACACCGCCCACGGCAGCCGCGACCCATGGCTCGCGCTGGTGTCGGACGCGTGGAGCCTGGTGTTCGTGCAGACCGGAGTGACAGACCCGTGGTTCGTCAGGGTGGCGGAGTACCCCGGGGTGGGCCCTGCCCTGGCCTGGAGTGAGCCGCTGTCCCTCGCCGGGGACCTGTCGCGTGCGGTCACGGTCGTGGTCGCCGACGGGCGGCTGTCGCGGGAGCGATGTGCCGGCCTGGCCGAAAGAGCGCGATAGATGCTGTGACCGTTCTCCCCTGTCGAATGCGCTTACCACCAGAACGGAATCCACGAAGCCTGGATCGACGTCATCATCGACGACGCCTGGGCCCCGGACCAGCCTGTCAGCCGCCCCGGCCCCAACCGCGTCACCTTCGGATGTCGTGTCGGCCCCGTCGAAGGGCAGCCTGTCCCCGCCTGCTCTCTGGTCAAAGGCGCTGCAGTCGCATCCGATGAGCCGTTCTACGGCCGCAAGCTGACTCGCGACAGGTGCTCCATCTCATGGCCTCGGCTGCACTCAACCCGGACCGGATCCTGAATCCAGACACAGGCGGCAGGGAGATGTGACTCGTCGCTGTCGGCATGGGGCTCGGGTGCATCGACGAGGCGAGACCCGGCTGCTATCGCCGTACGCCAGCGTACGACGGGGTGCGGCTGATAGAACGGCTCGTGATCGACTGGACACCACAGCACCTGGAGAGTGTCGGTGTCATCGGGAAACGGCAGTTCGGGAACATCGCGCGCGAAGAGCTGAAGCACTGGGACCAGAGGAAGCGGCCCTTCGCCGCCGATACCCGTCGCATGAGATCGTCTGAATCTGCCACAACGAGGATCCTGTCATTCGCCTACGACACTTCCCCCGGCTCTTCCCAGGACGTTCACTAGCTAGTAGGCGAGTTCTCCGATGCCGCCATCGACGCGCAGGACGGTGCCGGCGGTGTAGGCGGACTCGTCGGAGGCCAGGTAGACAGCGGCCTTTGCCAGCTCGGTGGCGGTGCCGATGCGATGCAGGGGCACGGTCCGCCGCAGCTCGTCGTAGATGGCGGCCTGTCGCTCGGGCCCGAGTGATGCGAAGGTGTCCGTGATGGTCGGCCCCGGGCTCAGCCCGTTGACGCGGACGCCCCGCTCCTTCAGCTCGTAGGTCAGCCCGCGCGACAGGGACAGCAGGCCGGCCTTGGCGGCTCCGTAGACCGCCGCGTTCTCGTGCCCGATGAAAGCGGAGACGGAGCCGACGAGGATGACCGAGGCTTGCCGTGACAAGAGCGGCAGCAGGGCCTTGATCAGGAAGAACGGTCCCTTGAGGTTGGTGGCGACGAGCCTGTCGAACGCCTCCTCGGTCCATTCCTCGATCGGCAGGTGGGTGACGTCGGCGGCGTTGCTCATCACGATGTCGAGCCGCGGCCACTCCTCCTGCAGCCGCGCCGCGAGCGCCGCCTGGCCGGGCACGTCGCCGGCGTCGGAGAGCACGGGCAGCACCCGGCCGCCCAGCCGCCGGGCGGCCTCCTCCAGACGTTCGCGCGAGCGGCCGGTGATCGCGATAGTCGCTCCCTCGGCGAGGAACTCGCGGGCGGTCTCGAACCCGATGCCGCTCGTCCCGCCCGTGATCAGTGCGTGCTTTCCCTCAAGACGACCCATTGAACTCATTTCCTCACTCGCGCCAAGGCGCGTGATTCTGGTGACGGTGGTTCTGGCAACGGTGACGGGCCATCCTCGTCATCACGGGACACCCGCCAGGGCCGGCTTCCTCGCTGCGGACGTGGCCCTAGCCGGCCCGTTCGGGGTTAGATGGCGGTACGGCCGCCGTCGGCGGCCACGACGGCGCCGGTCACGTAGCTTGCCTGGTCGCCGGCGATGAAGGCGATGACCTGGGCGACCTCGGCCGGGTCGGCGGCGCGCTTGAGCGCGGTCGTCAGTCCCATGCCGCCGAGGTCCGGTCCCATGGCCGCGACCACCTTGGAGGTGGTCATCGGGCCGGGCGACACGGCGTTGACGCGCACGTTCGACCCGGCGAACTCGGCCGCCCAGGTGCGTGTCAGGGATTCAAGCGCTGCCTTGGTGGCACCGTAGACCGCCATCGCCGGCATGCCCAGGGCGGCCGCGGTGGAGCTGACGTTGACGATGCTGCCGCCCCCGCGGGCGGCCATCTTCGGCGCGAGCCGGGCGACCAGGACGAACGGCGCGCGCACGTTGACCGCGAAGGCGGCGTCGTAGGCGGCGAGGTCCTGGTCGGTGGTCGCGCTGAACGGGACGACGCCCGCGTTGTTGACGAGGATGTCCACCGCCCCGGCGTCCTCGGCCAGCCGCTGCACGGCCTGCGGGTCGGCCAGGTCGGCGGGGATGAAGCGCACGGTGCCGGCGGAGCCGGCCGCGCTCCCCCGCACGTCGTCCACGACCTGGGCACCGCGGTCCGGGTCGGTGCCGGTGATGATCACGTTGGCGCCGCCGGCGGCGAGGATCCTCGCTGTCGCGTGCCCGAGCCCGCCGATGGCGCCCGATCCGGTGATCAGCGCCGTCTTTGCGTTGAAGTCCATGCGGTCCTGCCTCTCGTTCGCCGGCGCACGCTCACGCCGCCGACTTCTATGCAAGCGTTAAAAAAGTCGCTCGGCCATCACCGTACGACCTTTTGTGCACGCGGTCAAAAAGTCGTAACCTGGGGGCATGGCACGGACAGGGCGCCCCCGCGCCTTCGACAAGGACCAGGCCCTGGAGCGCGCGCTGCTGCTGTTCTGGTCCCGGGGCTACGGAGCGACCTCCGTTCAGGACCTCGTCGACGCGCTGGCCCTGGAGCGGGGCAGCCTGTACGGCGCCTTCGGCGACAAGCGGCAGTTCTACCTGGCGGCGGTCCAGCTGTACTGGGACACCTACGAGCGCCAGCTGGTCACGGCGCTGGAGGCCGGGCCGGTGCTGCCGGCGCTGCGCGAGGTGCTCGCCAACCCGGCCCGGGCGCAGGAGTACGCCTCCGACGTCGGCGTTCCGCACGGGTGCATGATCGGCAACACCACCGCCGAGCTCGTGCCGCAGGATGACGAGGCCCGCGAGATCGTGGCCCGCTCGCACGCCCGCTTCACCCGGATCGTCGCCGACGCCCTGCGTCGCGCGCAGGCCGCCGGCGAGGTCACCCAGGCCGCCACCCCCGAGGCTCAGGCGCAGCTCCTGCTGTTCACCGTCCAGGGCCTTTCCCTGGTCGCCCGCGCAGGACTGGACACCTCTGCCGCACTCGCCGCCGTCGACGCCCTGATCGACGCCCTCCGCGCTTGACCGCGGGCAGGAGACCTCACCGCGCCGGCTCGGTCAGCGGAGCACCGCACCTGCCGCCGGGCTTCGCCGACACCTTCATCAGCCGCTACGTCGACACCGGCGACGTGCGCCTGCACGCGGTCACCGGCGGCCGGGGACCCGCGCTGCTACTGCTGGCAGGCTGGCCGCAGAGCTGGTATGCCTGGCGGCTGCTCATGCCCGCGCTGGCCGCCGACTTCCAGGTCGTCGCGGTCGACCCGCGCGGCGTCGGGCTGTCGGACAAGCCGCAGGACGGCTACGACACCGGCACCCTCGCCGCCGACATGGTGGCATTGATGTCCGCGCTCGGGCACCAACGCTTCTCCATGGTCGGCCACGACATCGGCATGTGGACCGGCTACGCGGTGGCCGCCGGCCACCCCGAGCGGCTCGACCGCCTGGCCGTCGCCGAGGCCGCCATCCCGGGCCTGTCCCCCTCACCGCCGCTCTTCCACGGCACACAGGCCAACGACCGCCTCTGGCACTTCGCCTTCAACCGCCTCACCGAGCTGGACGAGCTGCTCGTCCAGGGCAAGGAGCGCCTCTTCTTCGGGCACCAGTTCGCCACCAAGGCCGTGCGCAAGCTCCCCGACCACGCCGTCGAACACTACGTCGGCCCCCTCGCCTCCGACCCCGACGCCCTGCGCGCCAGCTTCGCGTTCTACCGCGCACTCGACACCACCATCGCGCAGAACCAGCGGCGCAAGGCCCGGCGGCTGGCCATCCCCATCCTGGCGATCGCCGGAGCGGGCAACTCCGGCGAACTGGTCGAAAAGACCATGCGGCTCGCCGCCGACGACGTGGAAAGCGTGATCATCCCCGACTGCGGCCACCACCCGGCCGAAGAGGCACCCGAGGAGATGCTGGCGGCCCTCAAGCCGTTCCTGACGGCCCACCACTTCGATGCGATCGGGGGAGAAAGGGTCCCGGACTGCTCGCCCGGCCGGCCGCCCAACGCGACCGGATCGACAGGCGGATCGCCGACCTGACCGACACCCGCAACCGGCTCGACTCTGTCCGGGGCCGACCACGGGCGCGGTGGTCTCAGCGGCTGTTGGCCGTTGTCGCCGCCGCCATGAGGGCGGCGACGGAGTCGCGATGGTCGTGCTCGTTGCGCCCGAGGACGATGCAGCTCGGTTCGGCATCCGCGACGGGCACGCAGAGTGTGCCCGGTGCTGCCGGGGTGACGAGTGAGCGAGGGAGTACCGCGACCACTCGTCCGAGCCTGACCAGGGGAATCAGTTCGGCGACGTCGTTGAGCTCCGGTCCGTCAGATCCGTCGTCTGATATGCCACGCCAACGAGGGAAGGTCTCTCCGTCGAGATCCGCGGACCTGATACTGGAACGTCCGGCCAGGCGGTGGCCTTCGGGCAGCACGGCGACGCGGTCCTCGACGTGGAGTGTCTGGATCGTGAGGCCCGTGAGGTCTTCGAAGGGCGCGTACAGGAGAGCGGCGTCGGCTCGTCCGTCGCGGACGAGGTCTGCTCGTTCCGGGCCTGGGTGGAACATGATATCGACGTGTCGGGCGTGCGGGGTCTTCGCATACTCCGCGAGCAGCGCGGACAGCAGTCCGGCGTCACCGCCCGGCTTCATGGCGAGGCGCAGTGGCCCGGTCTCGGCCGCCTGCCGGGTGCGCTGCACGGCGACGTCCATGGCGTTCAACGCGTGCCGCCCCTGCTCGAGCAGCACCCTGCCGGGGTCCGTGAGCGTCACGCTCCGACTGGTCCGGACGAACAGCTGCACACCCAGGCGAGTCTCGATGCGCTGGATCGCCTTCGACAGCGCGGGCTGCGCGATGCGCAGGCGCGACGCCGCGCGGCCGAAGTGCAGCTCTTCCGCGACGGCCATGAAGTACCTGAACTCCCGCAGTTCCAGCGGATCCATTCCTGGAGAATATCAGTGTGCGAACCGGTTGGTATTGGACGGGGCGGCCGAAGGAGTGCTTGAGTTGCAGCATGTTCATGCACACGATGCTCGTTTCCTTTGAAGGTCAGATCTCCGACCCAGATCTCGATCAATTCCTGGCTGATATCGAAAAATCCATGAAGGACACCGGCGTGGTGCGCCGCTTCTCTGCGCAGCACCACATTCCCGTCGTCGGCGAGGAAGCGATCCCGGCGTTCATCGCGACCGCGGTCCTGCAGTTCGGCGTCGAGTCCCCGGACGATCTGGCGACGTTGTTCGCGGCTCCAGGGGCGATCAACGTGATCCACAAGTGGAAGGCCGACCACCCCTACAAGGTGGCGTGGGTGAACCACGAGGTGCTGGCATGACCGACTTCACCGGGAAAGTCGGCCTCGTCACGGGTGCCGGGAGCGGTATCGGACGCGCCATCGCGTCCGGTCTCGGCCGCCGTGGCGCGGCAGTCGCGGTCCTCGACCTGGACGAGAGCACGGCAGAGGAAACGGCCGACGCGATCAGCGGGGCCGGTGGGACGGCGACCGCGGTCCAAGTGGACGTCGCCGACGAGGACTCCGTCCGGCGCGCGGTGGCTTCGGTCGTGGAAAGGTTCGGTCGACTCGACGTCGCGGTGAACAACGCTGCGGTCCCCTCCACGGGCCAGGACCTGACGGCCATGACGGCGAACGCGTGGGAGCGAGTGATGCGGATCAACCTCACCGGCACGTTCTTCTCGCTCAAGCACGAGATCCCCGAGCTGCTCCGGACGGGCGGCGGCGCGATCGTGAACATCGCGTCCAACGGTGGCCTCTACGCCATACCGCATGCCCCGGCTTACGTCGCCAGCAAGCACGGCGTCGTCGGGCTCACCAAGGTCGCGGCTGTCGACTACGCGCCGCACGGGATCCGTGTGAACGCTGTCGCACCCGCGATCACCCGCACGGCGATGTCCGACCAGGTAGCCCAGGGCACCGACATGATCGCCGAGCAGGAAGCCATCACGCCGCTCGGACGCCTGGCGACGCCGGAGGAGATCGCCGACGCTGCGATCTGGCTGAGCTCTGACGAGGCCTCCTACGTCACCGGCACCACGCTGTCCGTCGACGGCGGGAGGCGAGCATGAGACCCGACCCACAGGCAGGCAGGCCGCGCGCCGAAGACCACAGAAAGGGGCGTTCCAGGTGCGGGGCCGGGTTCTTCATGGCGTCGCACCCCCTCGTGAACCGGGGTCAGAATGTGGCGATCGGGTTGACCGGGCTGCCGGACGTACCGGCGAAGCGGACCGGCGCGACTGCGAGCTGGAAGTCCCACTGGCCGAGCTCGGCGGCCGTCGTCGCGCACGACTCCAGGTCGCAGTTGTCGAGCAGCCACAGACCCATCGCGACGAGGCCCACGGTGTGAACCGGCATCGCCATGTCTTCGTACCCCGATGGCTGAACGTCCTGGGGGGTGTCAGCGCCGATCAGCGCGACCTGCCGTTCCTGCAGCCACGGCAGGCAGGAGGCGTGCCAGCCGGCCTGCGTGAAACCGCCGGCCGCACCGGCCTCGTGCCGGACGCGGCCATAGCCGGTCCGTAGGAGTACCGCATCGCCGGATCGCACCCGCACACCCTGGCGACGCTCGGCCTCCTCGAGATCGTCGGGATACACGCCCTGCCCCGGTTCCAACCACGGCACATCGCGGACCTTCGCGATGTCCAGCAGGACGCCACGCGTGATGATGCCGTTCGCCGCCGCCGTGACGGCCGCCCACGCCGATCCCGTTGCGGCGTCGACCAGCGAGTGCGACCGCCCGTTGTACATCGTGCCGTCCCAGAAGATGTGGCACGGCGAGTCGACGTGGGTGACGGTGTTGCCGTGGAACGTGATGCCGAGCCGCTCGGACGAATAGCCCCAGTGCCGGTCGTTGCGGAATCCGGGCAGCGGCATGTTCTCGGCACCCGGCATGTCGGCGAAGCACGGGCACGCCGTCGTCGACCGCTCCATCTCCTCCGGCACGGCAACCTCCCACGCGCACGACACGCTCCTGCCGTGGCGCACGGCCCGCGCCGCCGCCAGCCGGACGTCGTCGGTGATGTGGTTCAGAGTGCCGAGCTCGTCGTCGTCGCCCCACCGTCCCCAGTTCGACAGCGTGTCGAAGTACCCGAGCACGTCGTCCTGTGTGGGCATCGGCCGCCCTGCCGTCGTCCCAGCATCGGCTCCTCCGGTCACGCGGTTCGAGTGCACGGTGATTCCTCTCATTGTTGTTTCTCAGCGTCGGTTAAGGGGCGTTCGGCCACTGCTCGCGCAGTGGCCGGTTGTGGTCTGGGCGGCGGGGTCCCGTTCGACAGGCGCAGGGCCGGGTTGAGCATCGCGGTGACGGCGAGCGATGCCACCGCCATCACGGCCATCGCCGCACCCGCGGGCAGGTACTGCGCGACCAGCCCGGCCAGCTCCGCCGTCGATCGGCAGTGCCGCGCCGGTAACGACCGCGTTGACCCGCACGCCGCGGCCGGCCCACTCAAGCGTGGCTGATCGGGTGAGGTGCCTGATGGCCCTGCCGGCGATGACGGCGGAGCGGCGTGCGAAGGCGTTGGCAATCGAGGTTTCAGAATCACGTCTGGTCTTTGCTGGGCATCAGACTGGACATTTTGTGGCAAGTCTGGATACTGCCCTGGCCACGGCGTCTGGACCAGGGCCTGGTGTTCGGGCGGCCGCGGTCCCCGCCGTGCCCAGCGCCCTGGGCACGCAGACCCGGCGGATTCCCGGTGCGAAGTCGATGAGCAGATCCTCGGCCGGCCCCTGAATTGGTCCTCAATTGGCTTACAAGATCGGACCTTACCGAGGGTACCGATTCCTGTCAGGCTGAAGGGCATGACAACGACAGCAACCCGCTTCGACGGCCAGGTACTCACGCCTGGCGACGCCGGCTACGACACCGCCCGTACCGTCTGGAACGCCATGATCGACCGGCGTCCACGCATGATCGTGCGCGCGGCGGGCGTCGCCGACGTGGTCGCCGCCGTGCGGCTGGCCCGCGAACTGGACCTCGAGATCGGCGTGCGCTGCGGTGGCCACAACGCCGCCGGCTTCGCCGTGCCCGACGGTGGTCTCATGATCGACCTGACGCCCATGGGCGGCGTGCGGGTCGACCCGGCCCGTCGCCGGGCCTGGGTGCAGGGCGGCGCGCTGCTGGGCGCGCTGGACCGGGCGACCCAGGCGTACGGCATGGCCACCACCGCCGGCAACGTCTCACACACCGGCGTCGGCGGGCTCACGCTCGGCGGCGGCATGGGCTGGCTGGCTCGCCAGTACGGCCTGGCCTGCGACAACGTCGTCTCTTACACGGTGGTCACCGCCGAGGGCGACGTGGTGACCGCGAGCCGTACCGACAACCCCGACCTGTTCTGGGGCCTGCGCGGCGGTGGTGGCAACTTCGGCATCGTGACCGAGTTCGAGTTCCAGTTGCATCACACCGGCACGCGGACGCTGGTCGCCGAGTTCGACTTCCGCGCCGAGGACGCCGTCCCGGTCATCGAAGGCTGGCGCGACCTGAACGCCGTCGCGCCCCGGCAGGCGACGTTCACCGCCAGTGTCGGCAGCGCTCCCGCCGGCCCGATCGCCACGCTGGGGTTCGTGTGGGTCGGCGACCCGGCCGAGGGCCGCCGGCTGCTGCCCGCGATGCGGGCGCTCGGGCGCCCCGTTGCCTCCCGCGTCACCACACCGTCCTACCTCGAACTTCAGCAACGCGAGGATTCCACCGGCGGCCACGCCTACCGCCGCTATGCCAAGGGGCACTACCTGCGGAGCTTTCCCACCGCGGCGATCGAGGCGTTCTTGCTGCGCGGTGGCTCCGACCTGAGCGCGAGCCTGCACCTGCCGAGCGTCGGCCTGCAGGCGCACGGCGGCGCGATCGCCGATGTCCCGGAAGCAGACGCGGCGTTCAGCCACCGCGGCACGATGTTCGAGTTCGGTGCCGGCTCTCGCTGGACCGACCCGGCCGAGGACGACGCCAGGATGAGTGCCGCCCGCGCCGCCGGCGCCTCGCTTGAGCCGTACGCCAGCGGGATCTACGTCAACTCGTTGACGGCCGACGAACTGGCCGATGGGCAGCGCGGCGTGCGGCGGGCGTACTCGGCCGCGAAGCTGGCCCGGCTGATTGCGGTGAAGACCGCCTACGACCCGGCGAACGTGTTCCATCTGAACCAGAACATTCGTCCGGCCCAGAACATTCGTCCGGCACTGTGACGGGCCGCGTCAGGATCCCCGTACCTCCCGGATGGCCGTCGCCAGCAGCGCGACTCCCTCGGCGATGGCGCTCTCGCTGAGGATGGCGTAGCCGAAGATCAGGCCACCGGGCCCGGCGCCGGCGATCCGGAACGGCCCGACGCCCTGGATGCCGAGCCCATGCCGGGCGGCTGCCTCCACCACCGCCGCCTCGTCGAGGTCGGGCGGGAGCCAGGCGACCACGTGCTGCCCGGCGGCGATCCCGGCCGGTCGCAGCTCCGGCAAACGGGTGCGTAGCGCGTCCAGCAGCGCGTCGCGACGGCGCCGGTACACCGGACGCATCCGGCGCAGGTGACGGTCGAACTCGCCGCGGCCGAGAAAGTCGGCGAACGTCAGCTGGTCGATGACCGACGAACCGCGGTCGGCGAGCAGCTTCGCCGCGGCGACGTCAGCGACCAGCCGGGGAGGCACTACCATCCAGCCCAGCCGCAACCCCGGCGCGAGCGTCTTGCTGGCCGTACCGCAGTAGACGACGTGATCGGGCGCCAGGCCCTGCATGGCGCCCACCGGAGAGCGGTCGTAGCGGTACTCCGCGTCGTAGTCGTCCTCGACTACGATCGCGCCGCGGCGCCTGGCCCAGCGGATCACTTCGGCCCTGGCCGCCGCCGACAGCACCCCGCCGGTTGGCCACTGGTGCGACGGCGTGAGGACCAGCGCGTCGGCGTCGGCCACGTCCAGGGCGTCGACCCGAACGCCGTCCGGACCCACCGGGATGCCGACCACCTCCAGTCCCGCGGCCCCGGCCAGCACCCGGGCATCGTCGTCGGACGAGGGGTCCTCCAGGGCGATCCGCCTGGCGCCGCGCCGCGCGAGCACCTGGATCAGCAGTGAGACGCCCTGTCCGTAGCCGTTGCAGATGACCACGTTGCCGGGGACGGCCAGCGTGCCGCGTACCCGGTTGAGGTAGTCGCACAGGGCCTGGCGCAGTTCCAGCACGCCGCGCCCGTCGAGGTAGACGAACCGGTCGTTGGGTGCGGTGGTGAGCACGGTACGAACCGAACGCAGCCAGGCGGCCCGCGGGAACTGCGACACGTCGGTGCGCCCATACCCGAAGTCAACCCTGAAGCCAGCCCTGAGACCGGCACTGCTCGCGGCCGGCTGCGCCATCGAAGCCGCGGAGCCCGCGCCGGCGGCGGCCGGCGGCATCGACGCGGCGACCCGGGTGTATCCGCCCGATCGGCTGGCAAGGTAGCCCTCGGCCACGAGCTGCTGGTAGGCCTCCACGACCACCCCGCGGGAAACCCCGAGCCCGGCCGCGAGGGTGCGGCTGGGCGGCAGCGACGCACCCGCTCGCAACCGACCGGCCCGGATGCTCGCGCGGATCGACGCCTCGATCTGCCGGTGCAGTGACACCCCGGCGTCACGGTCCAGTTCGATGAGCAAGTCCTCGGCCAGCCTCGAATTGGTCCCCAAACGGTCCACAGAATCGGACCTTACCTGCGCTGTACCAATTCCAGCCAAGCGACCGCCTGCTCGATCGGCTATCGATGTTGCCGGCCGGCTTCGCCCACACAGCGGTGTGCCGGGCGCCGGTGAGCTTGTCCCGCAACGGTTCCGGCATCCGCAGCAGTTGCCGGGCGACCCAGGCCAGCACCGGCTTGGGCGCGGTGACGCGGGCCGGCAGGGCGGCCACCCATTCTTGCCGCACGGTCGCGCTGGCCTTCCATGCCCGGTTGCCCTCGATGACCAGCTTCCGCTCGAGATCGTTAGCCTTCGCCGGCGCGGCCGATCCCACGGCGGGAGCGCCCGGTCGCTTCGCCACCTCTCTGGCCCTGGTGGCTCAGCGCAAGCGACTACTCGCCGACGACGTGGCGATCGACTCGAAGGTCATGCTCATCCCCACGGGCAACGACGGCTTCAAGCCGGGCGTGGAG
Source organism: Microbispora sp. NPDC046973 (assembly GCF_040644495.1). NCBI lineage: Bacteria > Bacillati > Actinomycetota > Actinomycetes > Streptosporangiales > Streptosporangiaceae > Microbispora > Microbispora sp. NPDC046973. The sequence goes on from NZ_JBEYWQ010000038.1 coordinate 28,328, forward strand.
CTGAACGTCCGTCTGCCGTCGATCGCCGAGCCCGCCCAGGCTGCCGACCTGGTACGGGTGGCGCATCAGGTGTGTCCCTGTTCCAATGCCACCCGCGGCGACGGGGTCGCACTGGCTGATAACGGCACGCAGCTGTGACACGCGGCGTGCGGTGGATGCCTACCGGGCCTCGGGCGTGCCCTTCGTGCTGCCGCTGGTCTGCTTTCACGCGGCGGCGGACAATGGGGTCCCTACACCGTGGAGGTCAGCGTGGCGATCGGACGTGGCCTCTCGGCCCTGGCGGCACTCGTCATGGCCGCGGGCTGCTCGGCGGGCGGTCAGGCGCCCGAGGCCGCACGGCCGTCCGTCTCCTGTGGATCCGCTGTCAGCCGCGAGGCGCTTCCGATCTGGGCGAGAGCGGGCTTCAGCGGCGACGGATCCGGCGTCCCCCACGTGTTCAGCGAGCGCGGCGACATGATCGCCGTGCTGTTCGAGTACCCGCCGAAGGCGTCGGCCGATCCGGACGACGCCAACAAGATCCTGTGGGTCTCGCGGCTGCCGCAGCAGCCGATGCAGCCGCTGACGATCGAAGCCCGCCTGGATGGTACGACGACCTCGGTCAGCCGCGAGATCAGCGGCGGCGCCGGGCCGTCGTCGGTCAACCTGCCCCGGGCGGGCTGCTGGCGCCTGACATTGAACTGGTCCGGCCACGGCGACACCATGACGCTCACGTTCACCTGACCGCCGGCCGTACGGCGTGCCGGTCCCGATGAGGTACGACCGAGTACGCCAGAAACACACCGCGTAGTCCGGGTGTCTCGCCTGAACGTCAGCGTTTGCGTCGTCGTGCTGCGGGGTCATGCTCGGCGGTGACGCGGCGGAGGTCTCCTCGCCCAAACGGACGTAGCGGCCGAGGCTGCCCCGGTTCTGGTGGCGGGATTTGGCCTCCACACCCGGGCCAAGCCGGCAGCTTTTCCCCGAGCTCACCACACGGGAGCACGACATCTTGCATCTCATGGCGGCCGGCTACACCAATCCCGCCATCGCCGAGCGGTCGGGACTGAGCGCCAAGACCGTGCGCAACTACATCTCCCCGATCCTCGCCAAGCTCAACGCGGCCTCCCGCGCCGAGGCCATCACCCGCGCCCGCGCCGCCGGCCTGGGCGACACCCGCCTGTAGCCGACACCAGAACGCCCTACCAGGAGCCACCCGGCCTCACCGAGTGAGGCGCGCGGCCGCCAGTAACGAGGTAGGGCACCTGACATGCCTCACATTTCTGAAGCCCCCTGGATGCTTGTGAGGCAAGTACGTGGCCTTCCAGGGGTGCGGTCGCGGATGTACTCGCGCTCCATCTCTGAGAGGGCGGCGAGCACGGTGAACACCACGCCGGAGGGGTCGTGGGAGCCCTGCAGTTCGGCGGTGAGGAACTCCAGGCCGATGCCGGCGGCGTGCAGCTGCTCGGCCAGGGCGGCCAGGTCGAGGTCGCGGCCGAGCCGTCTGTGCTCGTGCACCACGAGCATGACCGCGACGCTTGCCGATCGGAGCTCGCGGGCCAGGGCGACGACCTTGTCGAGTTCGGGGCGGGTGGGGATCTCCTCGGACAAGACGCGGGCGGCCTGGAGTGCGTCGAGCCGGGTGTCCAGGGGCTGACGGACGATGGAGGCGCGGGCGTACCCGATGCGCACGTGCCCCGCCGGTTCGGCGCCCGCCGTGGCCGGGCGCGGCAGTTCGATCCAGAGCGTGCCCGGCTTGCGGACGGGCGGGGTCGCCGCAGTGCGCGACTTGGCGAGCGCGGGCACGAGCCGGAAGCGGGCGGTGTGGTACAGGACGGCCCTCGGACAGGCGTGGGCCTCCACAAGGAACCGCTGACTCATCCGAAACAGGTCTCCTCCGGCGCGAAGCCGAGTCGCGTGGCGTCCCTTTCCCGGCGATGAGGTCGCGCTCTTCGTCCAGGATCGGCTCGGCCCTGCGCGGCTGCCCTCAGCTGCCCGCCGTACGCGGTGACCTGCTGGCCCGGCTGGGCCGTACGGACGAGGCCCGGCGGGAGTTCGAACGGGCGGCGTCCCTGACCGGCGACGAGCGGGAGCGGGCCCTGTTCCTGGCCCGCGCCTCCGACTGCGGCTAGCCGACCCCCGTCCGATGACCCTCTCCCCCTTCCAAGAGCGATTGACAAAGAGAGTTTTTACGTACAACATTGTTTTTGCGATGAGAGACGTCCTGTACCTGGAGCAGATCGAGCAGGCCGAGGCACTGCTCAAACCGCAGCGCATCGAGGTGCTGCGGCAACTGGCGGTGCCGCGCACGTGCACCGAGGTGGCGGCGGCGCTCGACCAGACGCCGCAGCGGGTCTACTACCACGTCAAACGCCTGGTGGAGGCGGGCCTGGTCGACCAGGTCTCCGAGCGGCGGGTGCGCGGCATCACCGAAGGCATCTACCAGGCGAGCGCCCGCTCCTACTGGCTGTCGCCGGGCCTTGTGGGCCGCATCGGCGGGCTGCGCCGGCGGCAGGACGAGCTCAGCCTGGGCTACCTGCTCGACCTCATGGAAGAGGTGCAGGCCGACATCGCCGCCCTCGACCGGACCGCGCCGGAGCTGCCGTCCATCGGCGTGTCGGGCGAGGTGCGCGTGCCCCCGGAACGACGCCAGGAGTTCCTGGCCGACCTGCGCACCGCGCTGCAGGACCTGTTCACCCGCTACGGCGGCGGCGAAGGCGACGCCTTCAAGCTCGCCGTGGCGTGCTATCCCCACTATCCGCAGGGAGACGACCGTGAGTGAACCGATGATCGTCCGCGTCCGCCTGGTGGCTCCGCTGAAGGAGGTGCGCCACGCGCTGACCGACCCCGCCGCGATGCGGGTGTGGCTGGCCGAGCACGCCGAGGCCGACCTGCCCGGCAGCTACGCGTTCTGGGGCCGCCGCACCCCCGAGGGCGACGCCCCCCACCAGCGTCCGCTGCACGCCGACGACCACACGCTGCGCTTCGCCTGGCTGCTGGACGGCGTGGAGACGACCACCGAGATCACGCTGGCGGAGGAGGCCCCGGACGCGACCGTCCTGACCCTGTCGCAGAGCCACTTCGACTTCCAGGACGTCATCACCGGGGCGAGCATCCGGGGCGTGCTGCAGACCTTCTGGTCGCTGGCGCTGTCCAACCTGGCCGACTACGTCGAGGGGCGCGAGATCGGCCCCCAGCCCGACTACACCTCGGCCGACTTCCGCGGGGAGATGGTCGTCGAGGCGCCGGTCGAGCAGGTGTACGACTCCCTGGTCGACTCGGACAAGGCGAGCGACTGGTTCGGCTACCCCATCGGCATCGAGCCGTACGTCGGCGGGCGCTTCGCCATGGGGGGCCTGGACGCCGATCCGCACCCCGCGAAGATCATCGACCTGGTCCCCGGCAAGACCATGTCGGCCGACTGGGGACCGGGGGGCGTCGTCACCTGGGAGCTGGAGGACAGCGGCGGCAAGACCCGCCTGACGTTCGTCCAGAGCGGCTTCGACACCGGCAACCCGCCGTACGCCGCCTGGACCGGATGGCTCAGCGGTCTGGCCGCGCTGCGCCGTTACCATGAGGTGCCCGGCGGCCACCGGATCTGGCTCCCCGCCGAGCCGGCTGCCTAACCCCGCACCCACGACCAGGCGGAGTGTGATCGGTCATGACGGTGACCCGGGAAGTGCTCGCCTACTACGAGCAGGGCAAGGAGGACGGCAGGCTCCGTACGGGCCGGGGTCGTCTGGAGCTGTGGCGGACGCAGGACGTGCTGCGCCGGACACTGCCGTCACCGCCCGCCCGGGTGCTCGACGTCGGTGGCGGCACCGGAGTGCACGCCGAATGGCTGGTCGCCGACGGCTACGAGGTCGAACTGCTGGACCCGATCCCGCTCCACGTCGAGCGTGCCGCGGCCCTGCCGGGTGTGACGGCCCGGCAGGGCGACGCACGCGATCTGCCCCTGCCGGACGCGAGCGCGGACGCGGTCCTGCTGCTGGGCCCGCTCTACCACCTGGCCGACCGCGCCGACCGGGTCACCGCCCTGACCGAGGCGCGCCGCGTGGTGCGCCCCGGAGGGCTGGTGGCCGCCGCCACCATCAACCGCTACGCGGCCGTGCACGACATGGTCTACCTGGGGGTCTACGAGCAGGAACCACACCGCCTGGCCGCGCGCAAGGCCATGGCGGACGGCGTCCTGCTGGGTCCCGTGCAGGGTTTCTCCGCCTACCTGCACGATCCCGACGAGGTGCCCGGGGAGTTCGCCGACGCGGGGCTCCCCGACGCCGAGCGGTACGGCCTGGAGGGCGCCTTCTGGCTGTACGGCGACGTGAACGACTGGCTCGACGACCCCGGACGCCGCAGGCTCATGCTCGACGCCCAGCGCACGCTGGAACGCGTGCCGTCACTTCTCGGCGTCAGCGGGCACATGCTCACCCTCGCCCGCCGGCCCGCGTAGGCTCCCGCTTCGCCTTCGGGCGGCCGCGCAGGTGGGCGCGCTCGCCGGGATCACCAGCGCGCACCTGGATGCCCCCGCCTCGCGACAGGCCGGGGACGGCGCTCGACGCGGCGCCGATCGGCCGTACGCACGCGCGGGCGCGGGGATGGAACGGCGGACGCCACGCCTTGGGAGCAGGCGTGACCGTCGTCGCGTGAAACGTTCTTCTGTCGCGCCGTAGCAGGTGGCGAGTTACGTGTCAGTTTCTTCCTTATTGCGGTCATTTGCCGGTCATTCCGGATTCCGCGAGCATGTTGGGTCTTGTGCAGTTGGGGGAAAAACGTTTAAATCCGGGATATCGCGCCGTCGACGCTGTTGACGGCACCGGCTCTTCCGCTCGCACGAACCGATCGGCCTTCACCCGCTTTCGCGTCGCAGGCAGGAACTCCCGTGAAACCTCACACCCGCGCAGAAATCCCCAATCGGGGCATCGGCACGCGATGACCGGCTGGTCGATCAGGATCTATCTGCTCTGCGACGAGCTGCTGTGGGCGGTTCGGCTGAATCTCCTCTGGATCGCGTTCACCCTGCTCGGCGGCGTGCTCCTGGGCATCGGCCCGGCCACGGTCGCGGCGTATGCCGTGGCGAGACGGCACGCCATGGGTGAATCGTTTCATGTCCGGTCGGCTTTCGCGGCGGTCTACCGCAGGGAGTTCGCTCGCGGCTCGCTCCTGGTGCTTCCACTGCTGGCGGCCGGCGTCGTGCTGGCCGGCGACTACCTGTACTTCACGGCATCGGGAGCGGCGGCGCTCCGGTTGACGACCTACGCGGCGCTGGTCGCGCTGGTCGTCGTGGCCGCCTACCTGCTGCCGATGTACGCGCACTACGATCTGCGGCCCCTCGCCTGCCTGCCCAAGGCCTCGCTGTTCGCACTCACCCGCCCCGCCGCCTCGGTCCTGCTGCTGTTCTGCCTGGCGGCGGCGGTGGTCGCGGTCTCGTCCTTCCCGATCCTGGCGCTCACGGTCGCCGTGGGCGGCTGGATCCAGCTGAACACCTGGCTCTGCCTGCGCTTCTTCGCGGAGAACGAGGCCCGCCTGCATCCGAAAGGCACCATATGAAAACCACCCCCCACCGGCTGCTCGCCGGTGTGTTGGCGATGACGACCGCCCTTGTCGCCTCCGCCTGCTCCTCCGGGGGCGAGCAGGGTCCGAGCGACAACGAGCTGACCGTGATGGCCCCGCTCTTCGGCACGGCTCCCGCTCCCGACGGCGAGATGCAGAAGGCCGTCGAGAAGCTGGCCGGCAAGAAGCTCAAGGTCACATGGGTGCCCAACGCGGAGTATGGCGACAAGACCAACGTCACGCTGGCCTCGGACAGGATCCCGGACGTCATGGTGATCCAGGACCAGAAGACCCCGTCCTTCGTCAAGGCCGCCGAGGCCGGTGCGTTCTGGGACCTCACCGACAAGCTGGACAAGTATCCCAACCTGAAGCCCAGGAACGAGCAGACCAGGCTCAACTCCTCGACCAACGGCAGGAACTTCGGCGTCTACCGGGTCCGTCCGCTGCTCCGCTCGGCCGTGCTGCTGCGCAAGGACTGGCTCGACAAGCTCGGCCTGGACCTGCCCAAGACCACCGACGACCTCTACGCCGTCGCCAAGGCCTTCACCGAGAAGGATCCCGACGGCGACGGCAAGAAGGACACCTACGGCCTCATCATCCCGAAGTGGCCGACCCCGGTGTTCAACTCGGCAAACCCGTACAACGCCGTCGACGTATGGTTCGGCGCACCGAACGGCTTCGGCGAGCGCGGCGGCAAGCTCGTCCCCGAGTTCGACACCCCGGAGTTCTTCGAGGCCAACCGCTACCTCAAGAAGATGGTCGACGAGGGACTGGTCAACCCCGATTTCGCCACCCTCGACGCCGGCAAGTGGAACGACCCGTTCGTGCAGGGCAAGGGCGGCATCATCATCGACGTCAACGTCCGGGCCACCCAGCTGTACGGCCTGCTCAAGGAGAAGGACCCCGAGCACTACACGGAGATGCTGGCGATGACCGGCAACCTCTCGCGTCCCGACGGGAAGAAGTTCTCCCTGCCCTTCACCGGCTACAACGGCGTCATCGCCATCTCCAAGCAGAACATCAGGACCGAGGCGCAGCTCGACGACGTGCTCAAGGTCCTCGACCGGCTGGCGTCCAAACAGGGCGCGATCCTGCTCACCAACGGCATCGAGGGGCGCAACTTCGAAGTCGAGGGCGGCTACGCCGTACGGATCAACGAGGACGACCCCGCCGTCAAGACCATCAACAACGACGTCGACTGGGCCTTCATCCAGCTGGGCACGACCGCCAGCGTGGGCGTGGGCGGCGACGCCTACGAGCTGAAGCCGGCGAGCAGGGCGGAGCAGGACAATCTGAAGCTGCGCAAGGAACTGGAGGCGCTCGACCTGCAGACGGCCGTGCACGACCCGACCCTCCCCTACGTCTCCCCCACCCTGACGGCCAAGGGCGCGACGCTCAACCCGGTCGTCACCGACGCCCGGGTCAAGTACCTGGCGGGTGAGATCACCGAGGAGCAGCTCAAGGCGGAGATCAAGCGCTGGTACGACGGCGGAGGCAGCCAGGTGGTGACCGAGTTCCAGGACCTGATCGCCAAGGGCGGCAACTGATCGCGAGGGGCCCGGGGCGGCGTCCCGGGCCCCTGCCACGAAAGGAGGCCGCTGTGGCCACCGACCTGGCGCCGCCTCCCGTGAAGGCGGCCCCCACCCGGGCGCGCCGCGAGAGGCTGTCGCCGCGCGCCGCGCTGCTGCGCTACCGCTGGCTCTACCTGATGCTCCTGCCCGGCCTCGCGTACTTCGCGATCTTCAAGTACCTGCCGATGCGCGGCCTGGCCATCGCCTTCCAGGACTTCGTCCCGTTCCTCGGGTACGGCGGCAGCGAATGGGTGGGCGTCAAGCACTTCGAGGAGCTGTTCACCGGGCCCGACTTCGGCCGCCTGCTCGGCAACACGCTGATCCTCGCGTTCCTGACGATCGTGTTCGCCTTCCCTGCGCCCATCGTCGTGGCGCTGATGCTGAACGAGCTGCGGCTGAGCGTGCTCAAGCGCGCGGTCCAGTCCCTGATCTACATCCCGCACTTCCTGTCCTGGACGATCGTCGCGTCCCTGACCTACCTGCTGTTCTCGGTGGACTACGGGGTGATCGCGAACTTCGTGTACGGCGTCGCCGGCGGTGCCAAGGTCGACTATGTCGCCCAGGCCGAGTGGTTCCGGCCCATCATCGTGATGCAGACACTGTGGAAGTCGACCGGCTGGGGCACGATCATCTACCTGGCGGCGCTCGCGGGTGTGAACTCCGACCTGTACGAGGCCGCCCGCATCGACGGCGCCGGGCGGTGGCGGCAGTTCTGGCACGTCACGCTGCCGGCGATCCGGCCCACCATCGTCGTCATGGCCATCCTCACCTCGGGCCACCTGCTGGACAACAGCTTCGAGCAGATCTGGCTCATGACCAACTCGCTGAACCGCTCGGTGGCCGACGTGTTCGACACCTACGTCTACTACATCGGCATCACGCAGGGCGGCTACAGCTACGCCACGGCCGTGGGCCTGTTCAAGGGAGTCGCGGGCGTCCTGCTGATCTTCGGCTGCAACTGGCTGGCCAAGCGCCTCGGCCAGCGCGGACTGTTCTGAGGAGCGCGGCATGTCCACCCCGCAACCGGTCAGGCACCATGGCTCGCTCGGCAGCCGGATCTTCGACGTCCTCAACGTCACGCTGCTCCTGGGCCTGGCGCTGGTCACGGTCCTGCCGTTGCTCTACGTCCTGGCCGCGTCGTTCGCCACCGAGTCGGAGATCGCCTCACGGCCGTTCTTCCTGTGGCCGGAGCGCTTCGTCACGAACACCTACGCGTACATCTTCCAGACCGGCACCTTCGTGCGGGCACTGATCACCACGATCTGCGTCACGGCGGTCGGCATGGTGGTCCAGGTGCTGCTGACCTTCACGATGGCCTACCCCCTGGCCAAGCGCTACCTGCCGGGCCGCGCGCTGGTGCTGAACCTCGTCATCTTCACGATCGTGTTCAGCGGCGGCCTGATCCCGACCTACCTGGTCGTCCGCGACCTGGGCCTGCTGAACACCTACTGGGCGCTGATCCTCCCCCTGGCGATCAACCCCTTCTACCTGATCATCGTCAAGAGCTTCTTCCAGGAGCTGCCGCAGGCGCTGGAGGAGGCGGCCCGCATCGACGGCTGCAGCGAGCTCGGCGTCTTCTGGCGGATCGTCATGCCGCTGTCCAAGCCGATCATCGCGACGTTCTCGCTGTTCTACGCGGTGGCCATCTGGAACGACTACATGTCGCCGCTGCTGTACATCGACGACAACAGGAAGTGGACGCTCCAGGTGATCGTCCGCCAGCTGACCGGGGCGGACGCGGAGAACGCCCTGTCCCAGCTCGACTCCGTCCTGTTCCCCGTCGAGGGCATGAAGTTCGCCGTCGTCGTCATCGCCACCCTGCCGATCCTGTTCTTCTATCCCTTCCTGCAGAAGCACTTCGCCAAGGGCGTCCTGATCGGCTCGGTCAAGGAGTGACGGAGCCGGCGCCCCACCCACGGAGGTTCATCTCGATGGAAGTCTCCCGGCGCGAGGTCCTGGCCGGCATGGCGGCCATGCCGCTGATCTCGATGCTCGACGGCGAGGGCGCCCCGGCAGCGGGCGCGGCCCCCGCCGTACCGGAGGTGCGGCTGACCTGGCTTGAGGGCAGGCCGGGCACCGCCGCGGCCTCCACCTGGGGCACGCCCTGGCCCAAGGGGGTCGTCCCCAAGGGACAGACGTTCGCGCTGGCCGACGGCACGCCCGTGCAGAGCTGGCCGCTGGCCTACTGGCCGGACGGTTCGCTGAAGTGGACCGCGCACGCGATCTCCGCGGACACTCCCGCCGAGTCCTACACCCTCCGCGCGGGCACGCCGGCGAAGCCCGCGACGCCGGTCACCGTCAGCGACCGGCAGAACCACGTGGACGTGGACACCGGCGTGATCCGGGCGCGCATCGGCAAGAGCGGCACGGAGCTGATCGGCCACATCTGGCGCGGCGACGTGGAGGTCGCCCGGAAGGGGCGGCTCGTCAACCTCAAGCAGGAAAGGATCGACGAGCACGAGGAGAAGACGACCTCCCTGGACCGCTACGAGAGCGACATCAAGAAGGTCGTCGTCGAGCAGGCCGGACCCGTGCGCGCCGTGATCCGGATCGAGGGCGGCTACGCCGGCAAGAGGGGTAAGTCCTGGCTGCCGTTCACCGTGCGGCTCTACTTCTACGCCGGCGCCGAGTCCATCCGCATGACACACACGTTCGTCTTCGATCGCGACGGGCAGCACGACGTCATCGCCGGGCTCGGCGTCCGGTTCCGGGTGCCGATGCGGGACGCCGCCTACGACCGCCACATCCGCTTCGTCGGCGAGGGCCACGGCATGCTCTCCGAAGCCGTGCAGGGGATCACGGGGCTGCGCCGCGACCCCGGCGCCGCGGTGCGGGCCGCCCAGATCGCGGGCACCGAACTGCCCGACCCCTCCACCTGGGACCAGCGGGTCACCACCCGCCTGCAGTACATCCCCGAATGGGGCGACCACTCGCTCAGCCAGCTGTCGTCGCAGGGCTTCACGCTGAAGAAGCGCACCAAGAAGGGCTACGGCTGGATCCCCGTCGACCAGGGCGGGCAGGCCTCCGGGCTCGGCTACGCGGGCGGCGTCGGCGGAGGCCTGGCCTTCGGGCTGCGCGACTTCTGGCAGCTCCACCCCACGCAACTCGACATCCGCGACGCCCACACCGACGAGGCCGAGGTCACCGTCTGGCTCTGGTCGCCGGAGGCGGGGCCGATGGACATGCGCTTCTACCACGACGGCATGGGCCAGGACACCTACCCCGAGCAGCTCGAAGGGCTCAACATCACCTACGAGGACTACGAGCCCGGCTTCGGCACGCCGTACGGCATCGCCCGCACCCACGAGCTCACGTTCTGGGCCCTGCCCGCCACCCCCTCCGCCGAACGGCTGGGGACGATGGCGGACCAGCTCCGCACTCCCCCGCAACTGGTCAACCCGGTCGCGCACCTGGTGTCGGCGAAGGTGTTCGGCGGACTGTTCTCGCCCGTCGACCGCTCGAACCCGGCCAGGGCCGCGGTGGAGGACCACCTCGACTTCCTCTTCACCTTCTACAAGGGGCAGGCCGAGCAACGCCACTGGTACGGATTCTGGAACTACGGCGACATCATGCACACCTTCGACGAGGACCGGAAGGTGTGGCGGTACGACGTCGGCGGCTACGCCTGGGACAACTCCGAGCTGTCACCCGACCTGTGGCTCTGGTACGCCTTCCTGCGCTCGGGACGCGCCGACGTCTTCCGCTTCGCCGAGGCCATGACCCGGCACACCAGCGAGGTGGACGTCTACCATCTGGGCCCATGGGCGGGGCTCGGCACCCGGCACGGCGTGCAGCACTGGGCCGACAGCGCCAAGCAGCAGCGCATCTCCACCGCGATCTACCGCCGGTTCTACTACTACCTCACCGCCGACGAGCGCACCGGCGACCTCATGCGGGCGCTGGTCGACTCCGACACGACGTTCCTGGCGCTCGACCCGTTGCGGAAGATCCGCACCGAGCCGTACACGCCCGACCCGCACGCGCTGGCCGTCGGCCTCGGCACCGACTGGAGCGGACTGGCCGCCGCCTGGCTCACCGAATGGGAGCGCGGCGGCGACCCCGTCGCCGAGCGGAAGCTCAAGGCCACGATGCGGACGATCGCCGCGATGCCCAACGGCTTCGTCACCGGCGAGGGCCTGTACGACCTGGACACCGGCGAGTTCGCCCCCGCGGAGAAGAAGGTGTCGGTCTCCCACCTGTCGGCCATGTTCGGCCAGGTCGAGGTCTGCGCCGAGCTCATCGACCTGGTGGACGTGCCGGAGTTCGAGAAGGCGTGGCTGCAGTACTGCCGGCTGTTCAACGCCACCGCGGACGAGCAGACCGCCGAGACCGGCGCGTCGTTCGGCAACCTCATCCTGAGGCAGGGCCACTCCCGGCTCACCGCCTACGCCGCGGTCCGGCTCAAGCGGGACGACCTGGCCGCCCGGGCGTGGAAGGAGTTCTACACCGGCGACGGCTACGGGCCCAACCTGCCGTGGCGGGCCGAGAAGGTCGCCTCGACGCTCAACCCGACGGAGCAGGCTCCCTGGGTGTCCACCAACACCACCGCCCTGTACGGCCTGGCCGCCATCCAGAACCTCGCCCTGATCGGCGGCCAGATCACCGGCCCCTGACCGGCGGCGCGTCCGCTGTGCCGCCGGCCAGGATCGTCCGCACCGCGGACGCACCGGTCACCCCAGGGCCGGCGTGTGGGGTACCGGAACGACCCGCGCACCGCTCCTCACGACATGAACGTTTCACGCCCCATGCCCCCACGAATCCACGAAGACGCTGGTGGACGTCCTTTTCCCACACGAAAGGCGAGCGAGGTCACGTCGACGGCCTTGACCGTCGCGGACGAGCGATGCTCCTCTTTAATCGTTTCAGTCGGCTATGGCGAAGGAGCCCGCGGTCACTGGATCACCGGCTCCGGCGAGTCCGGTGGCCATGACGGTGTGCCCTGCGCCGACCACTGTGATCGGTCCCTGGCCTCCCCCGCGACGCCGGGGACCGCATCCTCCCCGGCAGAACGACACCTCGCCAACGCGTGCGCCCATCCAGGAGTGACCACGCGTTCGACCCCCCATCGGCGAACCCGCCGCAGGAGAAACGGACCGCCATGAAACTCATGCGCCTCGCCGTCGTGGCCGCCGCCCTCGCCACCGTGCTCGCGACCGTGCTCGCGGCGCCGCCGGGCGCCCAGGCCGCCGCCGGTGACGGGACGCCCACCGATCCGAACATCCGTTTCGTCGGCCGGTGGGACACGCGCGACAGCTCCGCCTACGTCCCGGGCTGGGCCGGCGCGTACCTGACCACCGGCTTCACCGGCACCACCGTCAGGCTGAAGCAGCGCAACACCATCGATCTCTACTACAGCATCGACGGCCGCCCCGACGTCTACCTGCAGGACGTGCGGGGCACGGTCAACCTCACCCCCACCCCACTCCCGGCCGGGAACCACACCCTGCGCGTGTCCTACCGCGTGGTGGCCGGCTCCTACCACGGTGACGCGGTGTTCCAGGGGCTGGTGCTCGACCCGGGCGCGCGCACCCTGCCCGCCCAGCCGGCCCGCGGCATGGTCGAGTTCGTCGGCGACTCCATCACCGTCGGCACCACCACCTCGAAGAACGCCCTCACCGCCTACGGGTGGCTGGTCGGCGAGCAGCTCGGACTCGACCACATGCAGGTCGCCCAGGGGGGCGCCTGTCTGGTCACCACCGCCGACGGCTGCGTCGGACTGGACCGCCGCTTCGTGAAGGTCAGCGCCGCCGACGGGGCCGTCGACCACGACTTCTCGCGCTACCAGGCGGACGTCGTCGTGATCAACCTCGGCACCAACGACGCCGGGCACGGCGTGTCCACGACCCAGTTCCAGAACTCCTACACCGGCCTGCTGCGCACCATCCGGGGCAAGTACCCGAAGGCCGCGATCCTGGCCCTGCAGACCTTCCGCGGGCGGTTCGTCCCGCAGACCCAGGCCGCGGTGCAGACCGTCAACAACGCCGGGCGACCGCAACGTCTTCTTCGTCGACACCGACGGATGGGTCCCGCCCGACGGCCTGTCCGACAGCGTCCACCCCAACGACGCCGGACACCGCGCGATCGCGGCCAAGCTGGCGCCGATCGTGGCCGAACACCTCCCCCCGCGCACCACCCCCACCCCGACACCGAGCCCGATACCGAGCCCGAGCCGGACACCGACCCCGACACCCTCCGCATCGCCCAGCCGCACCCCCTCGGCCTCGCCCACCCCCACCCCCTCCGCATCGCCGAGCGCCACGCCGAGCGGCCCGGCCGCCGGCTGTGACGTGCGCTACACCGTGACCAACCAGTGGCCCGGCGGCTTCCAGGGCGATGTCCACGTCACCAACACCGGCACCGGCACCCTGAACCCGTGGACGCTGCGCTGGACGTTCCCCGACGGCCAGCAGATCGGCCAGGGATGGAACGGCACGTTCGCCCAGACCGGGGCAACGGTCACCGTCACCGGCCCGGAGTGGAGCCCGGCGCTCGCCCCCGGCTCCTCCACGACCGTCGGCTTCACCGCGACCTGGAACGGCGCCAACAGCGTGCCCACCTCCTTCACCCTCAACGACGCCGGATGCCGGATCGCCTGACGGCACCGGCCGCCGCGCCCTGAGCGGGCGCGACGGCTGTCGCGACCAAGGAGATCGCCGTCACGCGGTCCCCCCAGACCACAACGCCTGAGAAAGCGAGAACGCGAATGAGCACGTTCCGGCGACGAGCCGCCGCCCTGATCACCTCGGCTGTGGCCGCGCTGACCGGGGCGCTGACGTGGGTGGCGGGGGCATCGCCCGCCGACGCCGCCACCGGGTGCGCCGTCACCTACCGGATCACCAACCAGTGGTCCGGCGGTTTCGGCGCGGACGTCACCGTGACCAACCTCGGCGACACGATCAACGGCTGGACCCTCACCTGGTCCTTCACCGCGGGCCAGCAGATCACCCAGGCGTGGAACGCGGCGGTCACGCAGACGGGAACCGCCGTCACCGCCGCAAACGCCGACTACAACCGCACCATCGCGAGCAACGCGTCGGTGAACTTCGGGTTCAACGGCTCGTGGACCTCCACCAACCCCACGCCGGCGAGCTTCACGCTCAACGGCGTCGTCTGCACCGGTGGGATCACGAGCAGCCCCAGCGCGTCCCCGACCCGTTTCCCCAGTCCCAGCCCAAGCCCCAGCCCCAGTCCAAGCCCCAGTCCAAGCCCCAGTCCAAGCCCGAGCCCGACGCCGAGTCCCAGCCCGGCTCCGGGCCGGATCACCGTCTGGCTGGCCGGCGACTCCACCGTCGCCAACAGTTCCGGCGCCCCCATCGTCGGCTGGGGCCGGGAACTCGGCCAGTACCTCACCACCGACGCCACCGTGGTGAACAACGCCGTCGGCGGCCGCAGCATCCAAACCTGGCTCTATGAGTCGGCCGTCACCGACCGCATGAACTCCGCAGGCGAGTGCGTCCTCAGCTCCACCGCCTACGCCTCCCGCTGGCAGTCCATGCTCAACGCCTCCACCGGGATGAAGGCCGGCGACTACCTGTTCATCCAGTTCGGCATCAACGACGGCTCGACCACCTGCCCCCGCCACGTCGGCGCCACCCGATATCGCGAACTGCTCACCGCCATGGTCAGCGCCGCCCGGCAGCGCGGCGCCACCCCCGTACTCGTGACGCCCGTGGCCGCCCTGACCTGCAGCGGAAGCACGGCCACGCCCAACCGCGGCTACGTCACCGACACCTTCGCCGTCGGCACCGCCACCGGCGCCCCGGTCATCGACCTGCACAAGCTGAGCTACACCCTCTACAACAGCCTGCACTTCTGCCCGTTCAACGGCGACTACACCTCAGGCCCGGTCGGGGCCTTCTTCGCCAACGACCACACCCACTTCGAGGCGGCAGGCGCCCACCAGATCGCCGGCCTCGTCGCCACCGCCGTACGCGACCAGCGGCTCGGCCTCGCGGCGTACCTCCGATAGAAGGCCTTGACCGGCCCGGCGCCCGTCCCAGGAGGGACCGCGCCGGGCCGGCGAGGAGGTGCGCCCCCGCCGCGCGGACGGGTCAGGCGGACGGGTCAGGACTGGGTGCGGCTCCACTGCTGGTTGGTGCCGCTGCCGCAGGTGTACTGGGTGATGTCGGCGCCGTCCGCCGTGGAGGCGTTGACGACGTCCAGGCACTTGCCGCTGTGCCGTGCCCTGAGCTGGAAGTAGCTGCCCGTGGCGACCCACTGCCACTGCTGGTTGGCACCACCGCCGCAGGTGTACTGGATGACGTTCGCCCCGTCGGCGGTGGACCCGCTCGCCACGTCCAGGCACTTACCGCTGTTCTGGCTCACCAGCCGGTAGTAGCCGCCGCCGGCGTCCTGGAACTGCCACTGCTGGTTGGCCCCGCCGTTCCAGGAGTACTGCTTCACCTCCGCGTTGTTCGCCGTCGACGCGCTGACCACGTCCACCACCTTTCCGCTGTGCCGGGCCGTGATCCGGTAGGAGGGGGTGGAGCCGCCGCCCGAGATGACGCCGGTCGCGGTGTCGATCGTGATCTGGGGATACCAGGTCAGGCTCATGCTGGTCGCGGACGGAAAGGTGATCGGCAGCCAGACGTACTGGGAGTCGTTCACCCGCCCGCCCCAGGCCCCGGCCCAGCGGTCACCCATGTACAGATAACTGGTCGTCGACGAGCCCTGGACGGGCAGCACGAACGCCGGCTGGGAGTTGAAGGTCGTGCCGTCGCCGACGTCGGTCCACCCGGTCCACGGTCCGGAGACGCTCGACGCGGTCGCGTATCGCGCCTGGTTCGGGTTCCAGCCGGTCGCCGCCGAGGTCAGCAGGAAATAGACACTCCCCCGTTTGAACATCGCCGGGGCCTCGCGATGGGCGTCGTTCCAGAAGTTGCCCACCAGCGTGCTGACGTTCAGGTAGTCCGGCGTGAGCCGGTAGATGTGAAGGTCGTAGTTCTCGTCGGCCGCCGAGATCATGTAGGCCGTGCCGTTGTCGTTGAAGAGGGTGATGTCCCTCGACATGTACTGCCCCAGCGGCCGGAAGCTGCCGTGGTAGGTGTAGTCGCCGTCCACCGTCGCGGAGGAGGCGACCGCGGCGCGGGCCTCGCTGTAGTCGGATCCGTTCTCCTTGTGCATCCACATGACGTATCTGCCGGTGGAGCTGTTGTAGATGACCTTCGGCCGCTCGATGTTCGCGACGTTGAGCTCGGGAGCCGACGACCGGGTCAGGACGTCCCTGCGGAACTCCCAGTGACTGAGGTCGGTGGATCGATAGACCGAGACCGCGCGGAAGGTGTTGTCGGGGTTGCGGTTCTCACCGAACCAGTAGTAGTAGTCGCCCACCTTCAGAACGCCGCCCCCGTGAGCGTGCAGCACGTTTCCACTGGTGTCGAGGAACTGGGTGCCGTTGGTGACGGTCACGGCGGACGCGTGAGCCGGCGCCGGGAGACCGACGGCGGCGGCGGCGAGCAGGATGAGGGCCGCGATCGCCCGGTGAAGGCTCCTGCCGGGAGCACCGAGTGTCATCGTCTCTCCCGTCAACCCGCCGATACGATGTTCCACTGCTGGTTGGTGCTGCCGCTGTCCGCGTACTGGCCCAGCGCGGAGCCGTTGGATGTGCGCCCCATGCCGTCCAGATAGAGACCGGTCGCACGGTTCTTGATCCGCACGTTGTTGGCGGCGGTCACGACCGACCACTGCTGGTTGGTGCCGCTGCCGTCCCCGTACTGAGCCACCGCGGAGCCGTTGGACGTGCGCCCCATGCCGTCCAGATAAAGACCGGTCGCACGGTTCTTGATCCGCACGTAGTTGCCGACGTTCTCGATGGTCCATTGCTGGTTGGTGCTGGTGCTGTTCGCGTACTGGCCGGCGTCGGACCCGGCGGTGCCGCGGCCCATGCCGTCGATGTACAGACCGGTGCCCGCGTTCCGGATACGCACATAGGTGCCGCCTCCGGCGCCGACCCCCCAGGCGTACTGCAGCCGGACCAGGCCCGAGGGGTTCACCAGCGACAGTTTGGTGTTCGCGCCGCTTCCGCTCCTGCTCGTCAGGCTGTACCAGTCGCCGTCACGCAGGCCCGGCCAGTACACGCTTCCCACACCGAGGCTGCGGAGCTTGCCGCTGACGCCCCGGATGTAGTCGGCGAAGAGCGACCCGCTGGGAATGCTGTAGTCGATGGGGTTCCACTGGACGTCGTACTTGCTGCCGGGGCCCATCGGGCCGCCCCACTCGGTGACGACCGTGCGGTCGGCGTAGTTGCCGATGGACCTGCCGATGTGGTCGGCCCACTCGTTCTCGCTGTCGTAGGGCGGGCTGACGAAGAAGGTGTAGTCGTGCACCGCGAGCAGCGTGCCGTTCAGGCGGCTGTCACCGCCGACCGCGCCGATGTTCGTGGCGTAGCCGCCGCCGTCGAGGATCACCCGGCCGCGGGGAACGCCGGCGTACCTGCTCAGCCAGGCGTTGTACATGTTGGTCAGGTCGGTCGTGTTGTACCCGTACGGCTCGTTGATGACCTCGAAGTAGGCGTTCGGGTTGCCCGCGTACTTCCCGACGACCTTGTCCCACATCTGGTTGAAGGCGGTCATGTTGGGTGGCTTGCCGCCGCTGTAGGCCCAGTACGCGAAGATCACGTTGCCCTTGCCGAGCGCGGTGTCGATCGCCCCGGTGTAGGTCTCCCAGTAGTTCGCCACGGTCGGCTCGTTGATCGGGATCCGTACGGTGTTGGCGCCGGTGATCGAGTAGAGCTGGCCGACCACCTGGTCGGCCGTCGCGGCCGCGGAGGAGTAGGTGTCGGACGAACCGAGCCCGGACACGTAGAGCACGCCGTTGACGAAGTTGTCCCTCGCGTCGGCCCAGTTGACGCCCCTCAGCTGATTGGTGGACGCATGGGCCGCGGTGGAGGTGACGCTCACCATGCTTCCGACGAGCGCTAACACCGCCAACAGCCGGAACGCGATGAACGCGCCCCATGCTCCCGCGGCATGACGAGAAGATCTCACGAACGCATCCCTTCTGTGTCCACCACTCCTGCAGCCCTGGAGCGCGGACGGTCGCTTTGGCTCTCACCGGGACGCAGGTCTCGGTGCGTGAAGCCGGAGCGCCACGCCGGCGAGGATTGTTGGCGCTGACATCGCGAGTCGGCGGGGTGGTGGCGTAGTCGCTATCGGTTCACGGGGGACGAGGGCCTCGTCGGCGGGGGTGAATGACGGCGAAGACGACTACTCCTGTCCTTCACCGGCTGCTTGAGGCGAGCTCGCGAGAGTCAGTGTGAAAACCCGCACGTATCATGTCAAGACCATGTACGAACGATTTCGATCGTTGTGTTCATAACAGACCACGACGAGGGTCGATGACGGCCCTGACGAGGAAGGCCGGACGACCGTGGGTCCGCCGAGAGTGTGCCGGTGAAAGTTTCACCATGCAGACGGATGCCCGCGAGCCGGACGGGACGGTTCATACACATCATCTTCGATCAACTTCGATCGCTACACTGGTTCCGGCGAGGAGGACGATGACTGGAACCAGAACCGGCGGCGGGGCGGCGGATTCCGTTCGCGGTCCTCTACTCGAGGTCTGGGAATCCGCGGCTTCGGCAGAGAATCTGGCCCGCGTCCTTCTGCCATCGGATGCCGCGCTGCCGGCGCCCGCGGCCGACAACGCCCTGTGGGCGCCGATCAGGGATAACGGCGGCGACGCCATGCTCGCCGTACGGCGAAGGGCGGAGACCGAACGGGGGACGCCGTGGCCGCAACCGCTGGCCTCGCAGTATGCCCGTTTCTTCCGCGACGGCGATCGCACGGGCTATGAGAGCCAGGTGTTCGAGCGTCAGGACCGGCTGACCCGGGCCGTGCTCATGGCGGTGACGACGCGTCAGGAGACATGGCTGGACGAGACCGTCGACGGAATACTCCTGCTGTGCGAGCAGAGCTCCTGGTGCTGGCCGGCACACGAGGAGTCGTGTCCCGCGCGCGGGACGGTGCTCCCGGACACCGACAGGCCGTGCCTCGATCTCGGGGCCGCCGACGTCGCCGCGCAACTGGCCTGGGCCGATCAACTCCTCGGGACCTCGCTGGACGAGCGGTTCCCGGGGCTGCGGGGCCGGCTGCGGTCGGAGACCCGTACGCGCGTCCTCCACCCCTTCCTGCGACGGCGTGACTGGCACTGGCTGGGGCTGGACGGCGACGTCCACAACTGGTGCCCGTGGATCTGCGGCAACCTGCTCGTCGCCGCCTTGCGTCTGTGCGAGCACGACGAGGAGCGGGTCACGCTGGTCTCCCTGGCCGTGGCAGGCATCGACCGATACCTCGCGGCGCTCCCGCCGGACGGTTCCGTGGACGAGGGCTACGAGTACTGGTGGAACGGCGCGTGCCGGGCGCTCGAAGCCCTGGACGTCCTGGAACACGCGACGTCGGGGGCGCTGCGCGCGGTGGACGTCCCGGTCGTGCGGGAGACCGTGCGTTTCCCGCATCGCATGCATCTCGGCGGGCCCTGGTATGTGAACTTCGCGGACGCACGGGCCCGCCCACCGGCCGATCAGCCCTGGCACGTGCCCTACCGCTGGGCTCGCCGGCTCGGTGACCGGGACGCGATGCGGCACGCGGCCTCCCGGCGCGCTGCGGCGATCTCCGCGTCGGCCGAGCTCGGGCGCGCCGTGAGCGAGCTGCTCGATCCGCACTGGCGCGAGGCCGAGCGGAGCGGGCCGCCGTTGACATCCGGCGTGTGGTTGCCGGGAACCCAGGTGGGCGTGGCGCGGTCGGCGGCCGGGACGGAGCTCGGCCTCGCCGTCGCGGTCAAGGGCGGGCACAACGGGGAGCACCACAATCACAACGACGTCGGCTCCGTCATCGTCGCGGTGGACGGCGTTCCGGTGCTGGTCGACGCGGGCCGTCCCACCTATACGGCGCAGACGTTCGGGCCCGGGCGCTACGGCATCTGGACGATGCAGAGCAGCTGGCACAACGTTCCCGAGGTCCGGGGAACCCCGCAGGGGCAGGGAGGCGAGTTCCGGGCTCGGCGCGTCGAAGCGGTGGAGGAACCCGATCGCTTCACGGTGCGCATGGATCTCGCCGCCGCCTATCCCGTCCCCGGGCTGGAGCGGTGGCGGCGGACGGTGGAGCTCGACCGGGGCGTGCCCCGCGTGACGGTCGAGGACCGCTGGCGCTTCGCCGCCGACGAGGGTGGGTCCGTCCCGAGCGCCCTGCACTTCCTGCTGGCCGGCCACGTCGAGCGGCACGCGGCCGGGGGCGTGCGCGTACGGGCGCGGGCGGGGAGCCGCCCCGTGCTCGTCACCTGGCGCCCTCAGGCGCTGACCGCCGTGCTGACGCCTCGGGCGCTGGAGGATCCGATGCTCTCGGCCGTATGGGGCGAGAATCTGACCAGGCTGGCCCTGGTCGTGCCGAGCACGCGGCGGGGAGTCATCGACATACGGGTGGAGGTTGACGAATGACGGTGTCCGACTCGGCCGCACCGCTTCCGGACGAGCGACGGGCCCAGGTCATCGAGCTGCTACGGCGGCGCGGTGTCCTGCGTGTCAACGAGTTGGCGTCGGAGCTGGACGTGTCGGCCATCACCATTCGCCGCGACATCGCCCTCCTCGCCTCCCAGGGGCTCATCCGCCGCGTCCGCGGCGGAGCCGCCCTCCTCCGCAGGCCCGTGGCCGAGGCGCCGATCAGTCAGGCACCCGGGGACCGGCCGCCTCCGCAGCCGGCGCAGGACGCGGCCGAGGAGGCGAAGGCTCAGGTGACGATCGGGATGGTGGTCCCCTCGCTGGACTACTACTGGCCCGATGTCATCCGCGGAGTGCGTGAGGCGGCGGCCGCCTCCGACACGCGCGTCGTCCTGAGGGGCGCGACCTACCAGGCCGCCGACGAGCGGCGTCAGCTCTCCTGGCTGGTGGATTCCGTGGGAGTCGACGGCCTCCTGGTGGCGCCGACCACCACCGGCGAGGACGGGGAGGCGCTGGTGCGCTGGCTCCAGTCCGCCGAGGTGCCCGTGGTCCTCGTCGAGCGTGCCGCCGTCGTCGGGCCCTACCAGGAGGCGATGGAGTCCGTGGTCAGCGACCACGTGTTCGGAGCCGCCATGGCCGTGCGGCATCTGGCCGCGCTGGGTCATCGGCGGATCGGAGTGATCACGACGAAGGAGAGCCCGACGAGTCCGCACGTGCGGCGCGGCTGGCGGCAGGCCTGCGAGGAACTCGGCCTCGGGCTCGACGACGCGCTGGATGCCGACACGGTCGACCGGAGAGATCCCGAGTGGCCTCACGTACTCGACGACCTGCTCGACGAGTGCGTCGCCTCCGCGACGACCGCGCTGCTCGTCCACTCCGACCCGGAGGCCATCTCCCTGGTTGAACGCTGTCAGGAACGCGGCATCCGGATTCCCGGCGATCTCGCCGTCGTCACCTACGACGACGAGGTGGCCGAACTCTGCGACCCTCCGCTGACCGCGGTCCGCCCTCCCAAGGCGGCCATCGGGCGGGCCGCCTTCGCGCTCCTCGCGGACCGTATCGCCGACCAGGACGCGCACCGTCCCGCGCATCGGGTCGTCATCGAACCCCGCCTGATCGTCCGCTCGTCCTCGTCATGAGCCGGGCTTCCAGCCTGTCGGTGGTCCCGTCCGGCCAGACGACGACCATCCCGGCGCCGTCCCGGTGCACGGCCGGCGGCTCCTCCGGTTCCCGCCCGCCGAGGAAGACCGCCGCGTCGTACCAGATGCCGGGCCGGGCCGCTCCGGTCGTGGCGCACCACGGGACGGATATCCGGGCCGCGAGCGGCGAGGCGTCCTCGGCCGGCACGACGCCGGAGGCGTCCAGCCCTTCCCCGCCTGTCACCATGGAGTGCGCGGCGTCGTCCGACACCATGGCCGTGGCCTTGCGGGCCCTTCCCGCCCCCGGCAGCGGCCATCCGCCGACGCGGAGCACGCCCTGCTCGTCCCCCGCCTCCGACACCTGGACGAGGCGTACCTCCCAGGGGCCGCGCACGGCCGAGATCAGGTGAATCCACGGACCGAGGCGCACCCGGCCCTCGCGCCCGTACCCGTGATCGGGGCGCGTGCGATCGGGCTCGACCCAGTGCGCCTGCCACCGGGACGCGCCGACGAGCGTCCCGGTGGGCAGGCGGTCGACGGCAAGGGTCTCGAACCCGGTGCGGTGACTGGGTTCGCCGCCGTCAGTGAGGATCACGACCGACTGGTCCAGCGGGTGCTCGGCGTGCTCTCCGGCGAGTACGGGCGAGGTGGCCGTCGAATATCCGAGGCGTGCGTACAGCGGGGAGTCGGTCAGGGTGGACCCGGGGCGGGAGTGGTCCGTGCCGTGGTTGGTCACCCGCACGATGCCGTCCGCCCGCGTTCCGCTGACGAGCCATCCGGGCGAGGAGACGACGAGGTGGAAGTCGTGGGACTCGACCGGCAGGGGCTCCTCCACGGCCGTCCAGACCGGGTGGTCGGCGGAGAGGGACAGTCCCAGGAAGCCCTTCGCCGCCCAGTACGGTGACCCTGGACCGGAGTAGGACTGGGCGATCGGCCGCCACGGCCGGTGCCAGCCCAGCGTCAGCAGGCCCTCCTCGTCGGGCGCACCGTGGTCGGCGAAGTGCCGGGCGATGCCGGAGGCGGCGCGGCGCAGCACACCGGGCGCGGGCGTCGTGACGCCCGAGCGCGCGCCTAGCCAGAACTGGGCCGCGGTGGCGAACCGGTAGGTCAGGCTGCGGCCCTGGACGAGCGGCGAGCCGTCGGCGCCGACGAGGTGGACGGCGTCGTGCAGGTATCGCTCAAGCCGGCGCAGATAGACCGGCCGTCGCGCGTCCGCCTCGGGGTCTCCGGCGGCCATCTCGGTCCAGATGAGCGGGTAGAAGTGCAACGCCCATCCGACGTAATGGTCGTAGGCGCGTTCCGCGCCGTCGGCGTACCAGCCGTTGTCCCGGACGAAGCCGTCCGTCAGCGCGAGTCCCGCCTCGATGTCCTCCCGCGCGAACGGGCCGCCGGCGGAGGCGAGGAACTGCTCGACGACGATCTGGAACCAGATCCAGTTGATCGGCGGATAGTGCGCGCCGATCGCCGGCGCGAGGTAGTCGACCACCCGCTCCTGCGCCCTCGGTGTCAGGCGGTCCCACAACCACGGCCGGGTGAGGTGGAGGACCAAGGCGATCGACGCGGCCTCGACCTTGGCCTGGTCGTGCTCGTCGAGCCGCACCCAGCGGTCGGGCGAATCGGGGTCGGTGCCCGCGGCCAGGCCCTCGGCGTACCACTCCATGAGGTTCAGCGGGTCGCGCCCGTTCTCTCCGGCCACCCGGAATCCGGCGGCGAGGAACGTGCGCGCGAATCCCTCGAGCGCGTCGACGTCCGGACCGTAGCCTCCAGGGGCGCCGGGGAACGAGATGCGCGCGTGCGACGCCGAGGCGTGCCGGCGGGCCGCCAGCAGGACGCGGTCGGCGAGTGCCGCCCAGTGCACCCGGGTCCACCCGGTGAAGGGCGAGAGCCGCAGGTCGTCGAGGTCGCCCGGCATCGCGCGTGTCCCTTCGTATGGACGGCCGAAGACGACGCCGTCATCGTGCGCGGTGATGTTTACGTAACCATCGTGGAGGTGATCGTGGCAGCACCGCTCGGTCCCGTCAAGAGAGGATGAGCGATGGCGCCTCCTTCGATCAAGAACGATCGTCAGCCCTGATCACTCTGATTAACACGGTATTGACGTGATTGAAACGATCGGACATGATCGGCGCACTGGTAAGCGCTTTCCCTAAGGATCGTGAGTGACGAACGGACGACGGCCTCACGCGCTGCTGGTCATGGACCCCGCGACGTTCACCGTGCAGTTCCAGGAGCCGCAGCTCCGCCGGTTGCACGGTCTGGTCGAGCTCGGCG
This sequence comes from Microbispora sp. NPDC046973, assembly GCF_040644495.1. NCBI lineage: Bacteria > Bacillati > Actinomycetota > Actinomycetes > Streptosporangiales > Streptosporangiaceae > Microbispora > Microbispora sp. NPDC046973. Next base: position 52,264 of record NZ_JBEYWQ010000038.1, read on the forward strand.
AACCGATCGTGACCGGCGACCTCGACGCATCGCACGTACGGCGCCGGCTGCGCGAGGTCGAGGTGCTGATGACCTCGTGGGGCTGCCCGCCGCTGACGGCCGAGCGGCTGTCCGACGCCCCGCGGCTGCGAGCGATCTTCCACTGCGCGGGCACGGTGCGCGACTTCGTCACCGACGAGGTCTGGCGCCGCGGGATGCTGGTCACCAACGCCGCCCACGAGAACGCTATCCCGGTCGCCGAGTTCACCCTCGCCGCGATCATCTTCGCGGGCAAGAAGGCCCCGTTCCTCGCGCAGGACGCGCGTGCGCATCGGCAGGACTGGTCGTACGCCGCGCGCCGCGGAGAGCTGTCCAACCGCGGGCGGACGATCGGCGTCGTGGGGTTCTCCCGCGTGGGACGCCGGGTCGTCGAACGGCTCCGCAGTCTGGAGGTCGACGTCCTCGTCGCGGACCCCTACGCGGACGCGGCCCAGGTGAGCGCCGCGGGCGCCCGCCTGGTGCGGCTGCCCGAGCTGCTGCCGCGCTCCGACGTGCTCACGCTCCACGTGCCCGCGCTTGCGTCCACCCGCCACCTCATCGGGGCTGCCGAGCTGGCCCTGCTGCCCGACGGCGCGACCGTGATCAACACGGCGCGCGGCGCGGTCCTGGACACCTCGGCCCTGGAGCGCGAGTGCGTCCGGGGGCGCCTCGACGCGATCCTCGACGTGACCGACCCGGAGCCGCTCCCAGCGGGTTCACCACTGTACGACCTGCCCAATGTCATGATCACCCCCCACATCGCCGGATCGCTCGGATCGGAGACCCGGCGGATGAGCGAGAGCGCTCTCGACGAACTCGAGCGCTACCTGTCCGGTCAACCGCCCCGCGCGGTCGTGACCGCCGACGAGTTCAAGGTCAGCGCCTGACCCGGCGCAGGGAAGGAGACCGGAGTGATGATCGCTTCGACCACGGCGGGAGGAGTCCGCCGTTTCGCCAGGTTCACGGGAGCAGCGGTCGCGCTCGCGTTGGCTCTGACCGCGTGCGGCCGCGGTTCCGAGGAGCCGGAGAGCGGCGGGGCCGTCACCCTGAGCGTCGCCGTGTGGAACCTCGCCAAGACCCCCGAGTTCACCGCGCTGTTCGACGCCTTCCAGCGGGCGAACCCCGGCATCACGATCAAGCCGGTGGACATCCTCGCCGACGACTACCCCGACAAGGTCACGACCATGCTCGCAGGCGGTGACCGGACCGACGTCATCACGATGAAGAACGTCACGGACTACTCGCGCTACTCCAGCCGCGGGCAGCTCCTGGACATCACCGATCTGGTCACGTCGGCCGACACCTCGAAGCTGGCGGGCCTTCCCGCGTTCAACGTGAAGGACAAGTACTACGCGCTGCCCTACCGGCAGGACTTCTGGCTGCTCTACTACAACAAGAAGTCCTTCGAGAAGGCGGGCGTCACCATGCCCGAGCACCTGACCTGGGACGAGTACGCGAAACTCGCCCGGAGCCTCACGCACGACGAAGGAGGCAAGAAGGTCTACGGCACCTACCACCACACGTGGCGGTCGGTCGTGCAGGCCATCGCCGCCGCGCAGACCGGTGGCGACCAGCTCGGCGGCGACTACTCGTTCTTCCGCGACCAGTACGAGATGGCGCTCGGGCTGCAGAAGGACGGCTCGGCCCTCGACTTCGGCACGGCGAAGGCACAGAAGTCCGACTACCGGACGTTGTTCGAGAGCGGTGCCACGGCGATGTTGCCGATGGGCACGTGGTACATCTCCGGCATCCTCGAGCAGAAGCAGAAGGGCGCCACGGACGTCGACTGGGCCCTGGCGCCGATGCCGCAGCGGCCGGGAGCCTCCGGGGTGACCACGTTCGGCTCGCCGACCGCCTTCGCGGTGAACAAGCGGGCCGCGCACGCCGACGCGGCCAAGAAGTTCGTGCAGTTCGCCGCGGGCCAGGCCGGCGCCGAGGCGATCAGCAAGGTGGGCGTGGTGCCGGCGCTGCAGAGTCCCGAGATCACCAAGTCGTACTTCTCCAACAAGGGGATGCCCGCCGACGAACTGTCCAAGAAGGCCTTCCAGCCCGACAAGGTGGTGCTGGAGATGCCGGTCAGCGAACACACCTCCGACGTCGACACGATCCTCAACGAGGAGCACGAGCTCATCATGGTCGGCGACAAGTCGATCGACGAGGGCATCCGCTCGATGGGCGACCGCGTGAAGAGCGAAGTGCTCAACTAGCACGGGGCGTCTCGGTGCAGGAGCAGGAGGACACGAAGGACGGCCATGGCTCATGTGATGACGCAACCGGCGCCCGAGGGCTCGCCGCCGAGACGACGTGCCTGGCGCGGCATCCTCATCGGATGGAGCTTCATCCTCCCGAACTTCCTCGGCTTCGCGTTGTTCACGCTGGTTCCGATGCTCGCGGCGTTCGCGCTGGCGTTCCTGAAGTGGGACTCCTACAGCACGCCTGAGTGGGTGGGGCTGGAGAATTTCCGGCGACTGCTGCGTGACGAGACCTTCTTCGTCGCGCTCCGCAACACCCTCTACTACGCGGCCGGTCACATCCCGCTCACGCTGGCGGCGGCGCTCGGCCTGGCGATCGCGCTCGACCGGAAGCTTCGCGGGGTGCAGTTCTTCCGCACCGCGGCGTTCTTCCCGTACATCACGTCTCTGGTCGCGGTGGCCGTCGTGTGGAACATGTTGTTCAATCCGACGGCCGGACCGGTCAACCAGATCCTCCACGCGCTCGGCGTCGACCACCCGCCCCGGTGGGTGGCCAGTACGGACTGGGCGATGCCGGCCGTGATCGTCACGAGCGTGTGGCGGGACATGGGCTACTACATGGTGCTCTTCCTCGCCGGTCTGCAGACGATCCCGAAGGAGTACTACGAGGCCGCCCGGGTGGACGGCGCGAACTCCTGGCATCGTTTCCGGCGGATAACCCTGCCCTGCCTGCGCCCCACGACGTTCTTCGTGGTCGTCATGCTGACCATCCAGAGCTTCAAGGTGCTCGACCTCATCGTGGTCATGACCGACGGCGGGCCCGGGCGCAGCACCCTGGTCCTGGCCCAGCTCGTCTACCGCGAGGGCATCACCGAGGGGCGGTTCGGCTACTCCTCGGCCATCGCCCTGATGCTCTTCGTCATCGTGCTCACCGTGACCGTCGTCCAGTTCCGTCTCAACGAACGGAGGAGCACCCGATGACCGCACTGCCCGACGCTCCCCCGGCCGTCGCCCCGCCCCGGCCACCCGATCGACCCCCGGGCCCCCGTTCCCGAGGGCCGCGCCTGGTGCGGACGGCGCTGGCGTACGCGTGCCTCCTCGCCGTGGCCCTGCTCGTGCTGGTGCCGTTCGCGTGGATGGTGTCCTCTTCTCTCAAGCGGAACAACGAGGTCCTCACCGTTCCCATCGAGTGGATCCCGAGAGAGTTCCGCTGGTCGAACTTCACCGAGATCTGGGACCGCATCCCGATGCTGACCTACCTGGGCAACTCGGCCTTCCTGTCGGTCGCCGTCACCGTCCTGCAGGTGCTGACCGGCAGCTTCGCCGCCTACGGGTTCTCCAAGGTGCGTTTCCCCGGTAGGGACGCGTTGTTCCTGGCCTACATCGCCACCATCGCGGTGCCCTGGCAGGCGTACATGGTGCCGCAGTACATCATGATGCAGCGCGCGGAGCTCACCGACACCTACTGGTCGATCATCCTGCTGCAGGCGTTCGGCGCGTTCGGCGTCTTCCTCATGCGGCAGTACTACCTGTCGATCCCGGACGACCTGTGCGAGGCCGCACGCATCGACGGCCTGAGCGAGTACGGCATCTACTGGCGCATCATGCTCCCGCTGTCCAAACCGGCGCTCGCGAGCCTCGCCCTGCTCACGTTCGTGAACACGTGGAACGACTACATGGGACCGTTCATCTACCTGACGAGCAACGAGCTGTGGACAGTCCAGCTCGGCCTGCGCTCGTTCGTCGGCCAGTACGACGCCGAGTACGCGATGATCATGACGGGCGCCGTGCTGTCGGTGCTGCCGATCCTGGTCGTCTTCCTGTTCGGGCAGCGGTATTTCATCCGGGGCATCGCGACGAGCGGACTCAAGGGATGAGCGCCCACGGCGCCGCGCGGGCACCGCGCCTGCTGAGGCCGGCCCGGCAGGAGACGTACGAGAAGCTGTTCTCCACGGTCTACGTCGGGCTCATGACCAACGTCCTGCTCGCCGTGACATGCGCACCGCTCCTCGCCGCGCTCGCGATCGTGAGGGACCCGCTCGCGTCGTGGCCCTTCTTCGCCGCGCTGTCGTTGCCGTGCGGGCCGGCGCTGGCCGGGGCGTTCGGATGCTTCGCCGGGCTCGGTGAGGGATCCACGGACGTGCTGCGCGCCTTCCGGTGCTCGTACCGGCGGGCGGCACCGCGGGCGCTCCTGCTCTGGGCGGGTGGTGCGGCGGCCGTGGGCGTGCTGGCCGCGGACGTGGCCGCCGTCGCGCCGACGAGGTGGGGACCGGCGCTGGTCCCGTTCTTCCTCACCGTGTCGGCGCTGGTGGTGACGGTGGTGCTCGCGCTCCTGGTGCTGGCGTCCGACGCGTCAGGGCCGGTGCGGCTGCGCCCTCTCGTGCTGCCCTGCCTCTATCTCGTGGTGCGGCGCTGGTACCTGTCCGTCCTCACCATCGCCGTGCTCGGCCTCGTCGTGGCCGCCGTCCTGCTGAAGCCGATGGCAGGCGTCTTCCTCGCGTGCTCCCCCCTGCTGTACGTCGTCTGGGCCACCACACGATTCGTCGTCGCCCCGATCCTCTCCTCGTCGGCTGCGAATCGTCAGGAGACCTGATTGGTCACGGACAGTGGGCCGCCGCGGCTTCTGTCGGCGGGGATGTGCAGCGTCACCTATCGGCCGCTTCCTCCGGAGCGGATCATCGCGCTCGCAGTGCAGGCTGGGCTGGAGCACGTCGAATGGGGTCAGGACGCCCACGTGCGGCTGGGCGACGAGGAGGGGGCACGCCGTCTGGGCGAAACGACGAGAGCAGCGGGTCTTTCCGTCTCGGCCCTGGGATCGTATTACCGGGCGGGCGTCCCCTCCGATCCGGAGGAGGCCGATCGCCTGTGGCAGCAGGTGCTGGTCGCCGCCCGCGCTCTGGGCGCACCCCGGGTCCGGGTGTGGGCGGGCAACCTGGCCTCCGCGTCCGCCGGTCCTGCGGATCGCCGCAGAACGCTCGACCGCCTGAAGCGGTGTGTGGACAGCGCGGGGGACATCGTGGTCGCCACCGAGTTCCATGCCGGGACGCTCACCGACGACATCGAATCGGCGCTGTCGATGCTGGACGAGGTTCCCGGATTGCGGACCTACTGGCAGCCGCCGAACGGCATGCCGGACGACGAGGCGCTGGCGGGACTGCGGGCCGTGCTGGACCGCGTGGACGCGGTGCACGTCTTCAGCTGGTGGCCCACGTCCGAGGATCGCCGTCCGCTCGACCACCGCGCGGCACTGTGGCGGGCGGTCATGGGCATGCTGGCGTCGACCGGCAGGCGGATCGACACCGCCATCGAGTTCGTCCCCGGCGACGACCCCGGCATGCTGACCGGTGAGGCCGCCACCCTGCGCCGCTACGTGACCGAGGCCTCGGGAGACTCCCCGGCCCCCGATGTGGCCGGCTGACCACGTCGGATGACCACGTCGGACGCCCGGCGTGCCCGCGTTACAGGCGGGTCACCGCATCCGAATGACGCCCCGACATCACGAGGGAGATCGGCCAATGGCAACTCGCCTGCGTCAGCGGCTGCAACCACGGGGTTCGCGGGCGTATTGCATTGGTCGCGATGAGCATCCGTTCGCGTCAAAGAAGGTGCCGGAAATCAGGACGGCGACTATTCCATTCGGGCGGTTCCCAGAGAGGACAACATTCTCCACGGTGACGCTCTCAACAGGTTCCATTCCGATCACCCGGTCATGCCCGGGGAACGGTTCCGGGTCACGGTCGTGAGCTGGTCAAGTCCGCGGGGCAGAGGTGATTGTATGATCGCCTCCCCCCGTGCCGTTGCGAAAGTCAAAGGAGCAGGACGATGGACATGACGCGGGCACTGCCCACGGAGAGTCAGTGGGACCTCCTGGACGAGTACGACTTGAACGCATGCTTCGATGCGACCTGGATCGACACAGAGGACGTGGAGGAAATCGCCGGGCGCTTCCGCGCAGATCCAGGCTCCGGAATTCCTTGTGATCTCAAGACGGCATTCCGCCTGGCCGACGATTGCGGGCAAGACACTCTGGTTTGGATCGGGACGCACTCGCCGGGCTGGTCTGTCGCGATCACCGTGGGCGGCGCTTTCACAGTGCGAGAGGAGACCAGTGCGAGAGGAAGGCTCATCATCACTTATTGGCATATGGCCGAGCTGGGCGAGATCAACGACGAGGGAATGATCTATTACCAGGACGGCGAGTTCATGGGCACAGTGGGGGTGGAAGGGTTCCGGGAATACGTGCACGATCTGGATGCATTCGCTAACTTTCAGGAGGAGGTGGAAAATTACCTCATCCTTGCGGGACGGGTCACTGGCCGTTTTCTCGACCGAGACTGGTTCGCGGTGCCGCGTGTCCTTTACCGCATTCCGAACGGTGCGTGGCCTCGCATTCTTCGCTGAGCCCGATATCGCAGGAGAAAGCCAGGGCGATTTCGAACTCGGGGTGTTGACGGCGCAGTGTGACGCTGGGGCGCCGGATCGTCCTGGCAGTAAGCGGGCACGGCCAGACGCAGGACCTCGGCGCCGGGAAGGATCATGATCGGCGTCCACGTCTCGTCTCGACCCTTCAACCGATCCAGGTCACTCTTGCCGCCGTTCGGCCTCGTCGATGGCCCAGGCGGCGTTGATGAGCCCGATGTGGCTGAACGCCTGCGGGAAGTTGCCGAGCAGCTCGCCGCTCCCGGGGTCGACCTCCTCCGACAGCAGGCCCACGTCGTTGGCGTACGCGGCGGCTCGGTCGAATGCCTCCCTGGCCCGGCCGACCTGCCCGGACATGGCGAGCGCCTGCGCCAGCCAGAACGAGCACAGCAGGAAGGTGCCCTCCTCACCGGCGAGGCCGTCGATGCCGTCCGCGGTGCGGTAGCGGTAGACCAGGCCCTGGTCGTCGGTGAGCCGGTCCGCGACCGCGTCGATCGTGGCCAGCACCCGTGGGTCGCCGGCGGGCAGAAAGCCGATGATCGGCACCATGAGGGCGCTGGCGTCCAGCTCGTCGGAGCCGAAGGCCTGCGTGAACGCCCCCACCCGGTCGTTCCAGCCCTCGCGCAGCAGGGTGTCGCGAATCTCGGCGCGGGTCCGCCGCCAGGACTCCGTACGATCCTGCGCCCGTAGGAGGCCTGCGAGGGCGATGCCGCGGTCCAGCGCCGCCCAGCACATGAGCTTGGAGTACAGGAAGTCGCGTGGCTCCCCGCGTATCTCCCAAATGCCCTGGTCCTTTTCTGTCCAGCGCTCGGCCGCGCTGTCGGCACAGGCGACGAGGAAGCGCCGGACGTCGTCGTCGATGTCGCCGATCTGGTCTTGGAGGCGCACGGCCGCATCGAGCAGCTCGCCGTACACGTCGATCTGCCGCTGGTTCCATGCGTCGTTTCCGACGCGTACCGGTCGGCTGCCGCGCCAGCCGCGCAGGTGCGGAAGGGTGCGCTCACTCAGGTCGTGCTCGCCGCGGACGCCGAACATGATCTGCAGCGCGCGGTCCTCGTCCAGGGATGGGGCTGCGGTGGTGAGGAAGGCGAAGAAGTCGCTCGCCTCGTCGGGACAGGCCGCGACCCACAGGGCGCCCATGGTCAGTGACGCGTCCCGCACCCACGTGTACCGGTAATCCCAGTTGCGCTCACCGCCGGCCCATTCGGGCAGCGATGTGGTGGCGGCCGCGACGATCGCGCCGCTGGGCTGGAAGGACAGCGCCTGCAACACCCGCCCGCTGTGGTGCACCAGGTCAGGCCACGGGCCGTCATAGGCCTGGTGGAGGCTGGACCACGACTGCCAGGCGGCGATCGTGCCGTCCAGCCGGGCCGCCAGTTCCGCCTGGTCCCACACCCGCGCGGGAGTCTCCTGCAGTGTCGAGCGGTGCATCCCGAAGTGCCGTGTCTCGCCCTCTCGCACTGTGAACACGCCGTATCCGCCGCAGTCGCCGATGCCGAGGGAGACCGGCGTGGTCAGCACGAGCCAATCGGCGCCGCCGCGGGCGGTCACGCCGCCGTCGACGACGGACAGGATCGGGTGGATCAGGCCGTACTCCGGCCGGGGCCGGTACTCGATCTCCATCGGCACCTCGCCGCCGAGGCCGGACACCCGCCGGGCGAGCAGGTGCGGCACACCGACGCCGAGCCGGTGGCCGCCGTCGTCCGGTCCGGTGAGCAAGGCGTCGGTGAGAGCGACCGTGCCGCTCCCGGTGCGGAAGGTGGTCTCCAGCACCATCGTCTGCGGTAGGTAGCGGCGCGTCGTCTCGTACGGGACGGCCGGGCGGATCGTCCAGTGCCCAGCCTCGTCGTCCAACAGACGGGCGAAGACGGACGGCCCGTCGAAGCGGGGGAAGCACAGCCACTCGGCCGATCCGTCCCGGCTGATCAGGCCGGCGGAATGACGATCGGACACCAATGCGAGGTCGGCGATGGGCGTGGTGCTCACCCGCGCCCGATACCCGGGCAAGACGACGATGTTACGCACGGGCTGGAAAATCGCGGTAAAGGCAGGAAATGGAGCGCTACGCCCGCCTGACGCGAAGATCACACGTTCCTCAAGCGGCGCATATTGGCGCATCACCCTTTGTATGCGGGCACGTTTATATCGGTCGCTGACTCTCTGCGTCCTGGCCATGCCGGGGAGGTCGCGTACAAGGGTACGGAAGCGACGCTGAGGCGCTCGCGAGAACGAGATCGCCATGACGCGGTCGTCGAGAAGACCGGGTCGATCTCATCGCGTCCTGAAGACATCAGGATTCCCTCAATCCGGACGACCTGTCGCTGATCGTTTCTAGCGATCCGCCCTCGCGTGAGCCTTGACCCAGCCCAGCGCCATGTCGAGGGCGAGTACGAAGGGCTGTTCGTCCTGCGTGGTCTCCGCGAGCAGATATCCGCCCTGCAGCGCTGCGACCACCTCGAGGGCGAGGTCCTCCGCGACGACCTCTGAGTCCAGTTCACCGCTCTCCTGCAGGCGAGCGAAGGCTGCCGCCAAATCGCCTGTCCACGTGCCGAAGGCGGCCGACAGCTCACGGCGGGCAGAATCGGAGCGGCCGGCGAGCTCGTTGGCCAGTGAGCCGAGCGGACATCGGTAGCCGCCCTTGTCCAAGCCCGCGACCAGCGCGTCACGCCACTTCTCGAGCTCCCGCATCGAGTGCAGCTGCTCAAGCATCTGCTTCTGATCGGACAGCACGCGGTTCGCCTGTGCCGCGATCACTTCGGCGACCAGCGCCTCTTTGTCGGGAAAGTAGTGATACAGCTGTGACTTGCTGACGCCGCAGGTGCCCACCACCTGATCGAGAGTCGTCGCCGCGACCCCTTGCCTGTGCATCAAGTCCGCGGCGGTCGCGACGATGCGTTCGCGAGTAGCTGCGCCGCGCGCGGTACGTCGCGAAGGATCTTTCCCCGACCCTCGACCAGGCATGATGCCAAACCTATACCTGCGGGCACGTGAACCGAACCAGCCCGCGCATACCTCGGCTGTTCATACGGACTCTGCGAGCGGGGGCTCCCTCGCGGTTTGAGGGCAACGGTGGACCTGGGCGTCGCCGGTAGGAAAGCACGCGTACCTCCAGGGGCCGGTGCGCCGGCGTCCCCGGCCGGTCGGAATCCTTCAGGATCTTCCGCCACATCGCCGAGGTGAACGCGCGACAACCTCACGCTCACCGGGACGCCGCAACGGTACCCGGCCAGCCCTGAGCTACCGGCGCTCGGCGGCTTGCAACGCGTCCGCGGCCGTCAGCAAAGAGGCTCCAAGAAGCACGACGTCCTTCACCAGGAACTGCCCCGCGAGAGACAGCTTCGGTTCCCCACGTGTCTCTTGCCACGCCTCGGGCGTCGTAGCCAGGAAGCTGAGGGTGGTGGCGAACATGCCGGCGGCGGCGAGGCTGCCGAGAGCTGACGCTCTCGGCGCAATCGATTTTGCTCCGATCAGCGAGCCCACGACGATTTCAGTGACGCCGAGCAATCTGGCGACCTTCTTTTCCCCCAATCGGGCGATAAGCCACGCGAGCGGGGGGCTTGAGGTTACGAGGGGGCGAATGTTCTCCACCTCGTAGTCTTCGAATTTTATTCGCCCGATCTCCAGCAGGTTGATCACGAGCCCATAGCGAGTGGTCGAAATTCCCGCACTATGCACTATTTTTCCGATGCGGTGTATTCCCATGAAATCCTCGCCTACCGCGTCGGTTATATCGCTCGATGGAGGACTCGAAACATCAGCCGACGCTAAGGATCAGGTCATGCTTCACCATCGGTGTCGAGGCCACCGTCGATCACCGCTACGTGGTCGGCGACGACCAACCGGCCGGGCCGCGTCCGCGGCGCCGCCCACCACGCTACCTCTCGTCGGCTTCGTCGCCTAAGGGTGCTCGGCGCGGTTTCGGGGCGGCGTCGCTACGAGCCAAAGGGACAGCCGGTCGCGCCATCTGACAGAAGATCAAATACATCATGCGCACCGCCGATCGGCTCTTTCCGTCGTACGCGCCCGTCCGGCTGAAGGCCACTCCGAAATTGCGGGCCGGTGCCTCTCCCATTCGGCTCCGAGCGTGTCCTCGGGCTCAGGCCGTACGTGGCCGGCAGACGGGGGCCCAGCTGCGCCCGGTGCGGGCGATGGCGACGTGGGCGGTGGTCATGGGTGGTTCTCCCTCTGTCCGGGGCCGGTCCCTCACCGGCCCTTCACTCACTCCCCGAACAGCACGACCCCGGATCGCCGTGCCTTCGGAGATTTTTCTCAGGATTTTTCCGGCAGCGCTTCTTGGGGAGCGTCGCGCCCGGCTGCGGGAGATTGTTTCGGTTGATGAGGGGCAGGCGGAGGACGAAGCGTGCTCCGCGGGGGGAGTCCTCGATGTGCAGGGTTCCGTGGTGGGTGTGGGCGATGTCGC
>NZ_JBEYWQ010000039.1:0-60875 GCF_040644495.1 Microbispora sp. NPDC046973
GGCGGCCGCCGCCACACCCGCGAGCTGCTGGACTTCTGCGCCGACCACGCCATCACGGCCGACGTCGAGGTGCTGCCCTCGGCGCGCGTTCAGGAGGCGGTCGACCGCCTTGGCCGCGGCGACGTCCGCTACCGCTTCGTGCTCGACCTGTCCGACCTCGACCGGCCCGCCGGCTCATGAACCGCGGCCGCTCCACAGGCCTGGCTGAGACAGGAGCCCATGCCACCTGAGGCGCCACGGGTATGGGCACTGGACGCCGGCTGGTCCATCGCGAAGATCGGACCGAAGGTCTCCTCCGGCCGACGGTTCGGGCTGAGACCGACTCACTGGAAGAGGTGCTGGAGCGGGCGGTCTCCCCGCGCCCCGCGGCCGTCGCCGCTCGCGACGATGGCCGCCACGCTCCCCTTCGTGGAGACTGGGAGGGCGGGAAAGGAGGGCCGGCCGATGGCGGCGCGGACACGGCGGACGGCGGACGCGGACGAGCGTGCCGGGTTCTTTGCGCATCAGCGGCCCGCTCCCGCGCTGCGTCCACTGGTCGCGTGGTACAGCGGCTACCGCGAGGCCGGAGTCCCGCCGGCGACGCACCGCGGCCTGCCGTCGCCCTACCTGACGGTGATCGTCACGCTCGACGACCCACTCGTCGTCGCGGCGCATCCCGATCCGCGCACCCCGCCCGGGTCGTACGACACGCTGGTCGGCGGGCTGCACACCGGCCCCGCGCTGATCACGCACGACGGACGGCAGTCGGGCGTGCAGCTCGCGCTGACGCCGCTCGGCGCGCGGGCCCTGCTCGGGCTGCCCGCCGGGGAGCTGTCCGGGCTCGACCTGGACGGCGCCGAGGTGCTCGGCCGGCTGGCGGGCGAGCTGCGCGAGCGCCTGCTCGAGGCGCCCGGCTGGGACGAGCGCTTCGCCGTCCTCGACGCGGTCCTGTCCCGGCACGCCCGCCCCACGCGGGCGCACCCGGCCGAGGTGGCGCGGGCGTGGCGGCGGATGCTGGCCGCCGGAGGGCAGGTCACCGTGTCCGGCCTCGCCCGCGAGACGGGCTGGAGCACCAGGCATCTCAACGGCCGGTTCCGGGAGGAGATCGGCCTGTCCCCCAAGGAGGCGGCGCGGGTCGTCAGGTTCGACCGGGTCCGCCGTCTGCTCCAGAAAGCGGTGGCGTCCGGACGGCGGCTCACGCTGGCCGACGCGGCCGCCGAGTGCGGGTTCTACGACCAGGCGCACCTCGCCCGCGAGTTCGGCGCGCTCGCCGGGTGCTCGCCCAGCCGGTGGCTGGCCGAGGAGGGCGGCCACGGCAGCGAGCTGTTCCGAAACGTCCAAGCCGGGGCGGGGGACGGCTCGCCAGACTCGGTGGCATGAACGACACCACACCAGCACCGCAGGTATGGCCCACGCTGCGGGCCAGGGACGCACGCGCCCTGATCGCCTTCCTCGTCGAGGCGTTCGGCTTCGAGGAGACCGCCGTGTACGGCGAGGGCGAGCGCGTCGACCACGCCCAGCTCTCCTGGCCGCACGGCGGCGGGATCATGCTGGGCAGCGTCCGGGACACCCCGGACGACAAGTGGAGCCTCACCCCCGGCTCGTTCGGCGCGTACGCCGTGACCGACGACCCGGACGCGTTGTTCGCCCGGGCGGCGGCCGCGGGGGCGCGGGTCGTCAAGGAGCCGTACGACACCGACTACGGCTCCCGCGAGTTCGTCGTCCGCGACCCGGAGGACAACCTCTGGTCCTTCGGCACCTACCGCGGCGAGCCGCGGAAGGCAACCGCTACGGGGTGAGGCAGGGGATTCCCCACCCTGGTTCCGGCGGTGCGCGGGATGGGCCGTGATCACCGCCGGAACCAACCGTCACGACCATGACGAGCTCCCTCCCGAGGCGACTGCGAGGAAGCCGCCGATCGGCGGCAGGCTGTCAGCCTTGGCGGCCGGGAAGCATGGCCAGGGCCCGGGAGCGCTGTGCGACGAGGTCGTCGTAGGTGCCGTCGCGCTCGGCCCAGCGGTGCATGAGGACGCCCTTCACGAGGATTTCGTGCGGGGTGGGGTCCTCCGAGAGCAGTTGCATGACCTCGGTGGCGAAGTCGTCGAGCGGCAGCGCGTTCGGGTTCACCTTTTCCTGGCCTGCTGCGGCGACGGCCGGGGGGACGAGCTCGACGACGCCGACACCGGTGCCGTCGAGCTGCGCGCGCAGCGCCTCCGAGTAGGCGTGCACCGCGGCCTTCGACGCGGCGTAGCTGGGCATGGGCGGGAACGGCAGGAAGGCGATGCCGGAGGTGACGGTGACGAAGGTTCCGGCGCCCCGCCGGATCAGGTGCGGGGTGAAGGCGTCGATGACCCGGATGGTGCCGACCAGGTTGGTGTCGATCGTCGTCTGCGCCGCCTCGAAGTGCGCGGGATCGCGCAGGTCCTCCAGGAGCATGATGCCCGACATCGTCACCACGGTGTCCAGCTCCGGATACCGGGCGAGTACGGCGTCACGGGCGGATGTGACGGAGGAACTGTCGGTCACGTCGACAGCGAACGTGCCGAAACCTTCCCCGGCGAGTTCCGCGAGCGCCTCCGGGCTGCGGCCGCCGACGGCCACGGTGCTGCCCGCCGCGGCGAACCGCCGGGCCAGCTCTCGCCCGATGCCCGAGGTTCCGCCGACGATGAGAACGGTGCGGTTGGAGAGATTCACGAGGTCTTCCCTTCAGTGCGGGGCGCCGGTGGCGTTCGGGCCTGCGGCGCAGACAGTGATGTTCTCTGTCTGTTTCGAAACGGTGCCACCGAAGTCTCGTCGGCATCCGACGGGTGTGGCAGGGCCCCCGTCTTCCCTGGTCCTGGCAGGGCCCCCGCTGAGACACGCGCGTCGAACTACGGTGTCGGTATGAGAGATGAGGAAACCGGCAACCGGCTCGGCAGCTACCTTCGCGCCCGGCGTGCGCTGGTCTCCCCGGCGCAGGCGGGACTCCCGCCCGGCGGCAACCGCCGCGTGCCCGGCCTGCGCCGTGAGGAAGTCGCCCTGCTCGCCGGAATCAGTCCCGACTACTACCTACGCCTGGAACGGGGCCGGGACAAGAACCCCTCACCGCAGGTCCTCGAATCACTCGCGCGTGTCCTGCGGCTCGACGACATCGAGCGGGCGTATCTGCTCGGTCTTGCGGCGGCACGCCCCAGGGCGCCGCGCCGCAAGCGGCCCGAGCATGTGCCGGCGCGGGTGCACGAGCTGCTCGCCCACCTTCAGATCCCCGCGTTCGTCGAAGGACGCGCGTTCGATGTCCTGGCTTCCAATTCCATGGCCGTCGCGCTCTCCCCCCGCCTGCGGCCCGGCCAGAACCGGCTGCGTTCTCTCCTCCTCGATCCCGAGGAACGAGCCTTCCACCAGGACTGGGCGAAAGCCACCGCCGATTTCATCGCCGCCCTTCGCACCACCATCGGGGACGACACCGACAACCCCCGGTTCGTCGAGCTCGTCGGAGAACTCGCGCTGTCCAGTCAGCGGTTCCGCACCCTGTGGGCGCGCCACGACGTCCGCAGTCTCGAGGGAGGCACGACCACGGTTCACCACCCCGTCGTCGGTGAACTCCGCCTCCACCGCGACAAACTCCCCATCGACGACGTCATCCTCGTCGTCTACTACCCCGACAAGGACAGCGACAGCGACGAGAAACTGCGGCTCCTCGCCTCACTCACACACACCGAGTCCACACGCACAGCAGAGGAGAGGCCGGCGGACATCCCCGAACCCGAAGACGCCTTGACGAACCCACGCCGTGCGCCCCGCTGATCGCGGCGATCGCAGCCGGCGGCTTCCGGCGGAGCGTGACGGCCTCGATCCGCTCCCACATGGCGACGACGGCGCCGCCCGCGGGTAGGAACACCTCCTCCGCGCCGATGCGGACCTGCTCGATGGTGGTCCCCGGCAACGCCGGCTCCTCAGTGCGTGATCTGACACAGATGTTCCTCAACCCCCCGGCACCGGGACGAATACCCCGGCAAAAAGCGGAAAGAGGGGTATTGAAGAGGATAAACACCTCAAACGAGATCAAATAGCGAGAGGAGCCGTCCCATGACGGACGTGTCGAGCAGAGGGCCGGAGCCCGGAGACGAGCGCCCGGTGCTGACCAACCGTCAAGGGCACCCGGTCTACGACAACCAGAACCAGCGGACGGTCGGCGCGCGCGGCCCGGCCACTCTCGAGAACTACCAGTTCCTGGAGAAGATCAGTCACTTCGACCGGGAGCGCATCCCGGAACGGGTGGTGCACGCGCGCGGCACGACGTCGTACGGCTTCTTCGAGGCGTACGGCGCGTGGGGCGACGAACCGATCGCCCGGTTCACGAGGGCGAAGCTGTTCCAGGAGGCCGGCAAGCGCACGGACCTCGCGGTGCGGTTCTCGACGGTCATCGGCGGTCGCGACTCGTCCGAGTGCGCCCGCGATCCGCGCGGCTTCGCCGTCAAGTTCTACACCGAGGACGGCAACTGGGACCTCGTCGGGAACAACCTCGCGGTGTTCTTCATCCGCGACGCGATCAAGTTCCCCGACGTGATCCACGCGCTCAAGCCGGACCCGGTCACGTTCCGGCAGGAGTCGAACCGGATCTTCGACTTCATGTCGCAGACGCCCGAGAGCATGCACATGCTCGTCAACCTGTTCAGCCCGCGCGGCATCCCGGCGGACTACCGGCACATGCAGGGCTTCGGGGTCAACACCTACAAGTGGGTGAACGACCGGGGCGAGACCGTGCTGGTGAAGTACCACTGGATGCCCAAGCAGGGGGTCAGGAGCATGACGGCCGAAGACGCCGCCCGCATCCAGGCCCACGAACTCGGCCACGCCACCAAGGACCTGCACGACGCCATCGAGCGCGGCGACTATCCGGAGTGGGAGCTACTCGTCCAGATGATGAGCGACGACGAGCACCCCGAGCTGGACTTCGACCCGCTGGACGACACCAAGGTCTGGCCTGAGGAGATCTTCCCGGCCAAGCCGGTCGGCCGGATGGTGCTGAACCGGACCGTGGACAACGTCTTCGCCGAGAACGAGCAGATCTCCTTCGGCACCGGCGTCCTCGTCGACGGGCTGGACTTCTCCGACGACAAGATGCTGGTGGGCCGCACGTTCTCCTACAGCGACACCCAGCGCTACCGCGTCGGGCCGAACTACCTGCAGCTGCCGGTCAACCAGGCCAAGAACGCCGACGTGCGGACCAACCAGCGCGACGGCTTCATGACCTACCGCCAGGACCAGGGAGGCGAGAACCCGCACGTCAACTACGAGCCGTCCATCACCGGCGGCGTGCGCGAGGGACAGTTCCCGACACACGACGAGCAGGGCCCGCAGATCGTCGGCAGGCTCACCCGCAAGCGCATCCCGCGGACCAACGACTACAAGCAGGCGGGCCAGCGCTACCTGCTCATGGAGCAGTGGGAGCGCGACGACCTGGTGGAGAACCTGACCACCAAACTGTCGGAGTGCGACCGGCCGATCCAGGAGCGCATGGTCTGGCACCTCCTGCTGGTCGAGGACGACCTCGGGCTGCGCGTCGGCGAGGGGCTCGGCATCACGCCGGACGACGTCAAGCACCTGGAGCCGCTCGCGAGCCAGGACCTGACCGACGAGGACAGGGAGCGCCTGTCCAACCTCGGCAAGAACGGCCCGCGCGAGGTCTCCGGCCTGAAGATGACGCACTGCGTCCCCGACGAGCGGGCCGCCGTCCCCGCGATGTGAGATCCGCCGTGCGGATCAGGGCCCGGCCCGGGACTTCCGAGCCGGGCCCTGGCACGTCCGCACCCACGTGGGCCGCTACCCTACGGTGAGGCTGAGATGTTGAGGAGTGTGCGACTATGCGCGTTGTTGATGCTTTCCGGCAGGCGTACGGCGGCGAGCCCGCCGGGGTCTGGCACGCGCCCGGCAGGGTCAACCTGATCGGGGAGCACACCGACTACAACGACGGCTTCGTGCTGCCGTTCGCGGTGCCGTGGGGCGTCACCGCGGCCGTCAGCCCCCGCGAGGACCTCACCGTCCGGATCTCCTCCCTGCAGGCCCCCGGCGAGGAGCAGGTGCTGGAGGACGTCGAGCGGGCCGAGGGCTGGGCCCGCTATCCCGCCGGAGTCGTCTCGACCCTGCGCGGCGCCGGGCTGCCGGTGCGCGGCGCCGACATCGTGGTCGACGGCGACGTGCCCAAGGGCGCCGGGCTGTCGTCCAGCGCGGCGCTGGAGGTCTCGGTCGGGCTCGCCCTGAGCGACCTGTACGGCCTGGACCTTGCGCCGATGGAGCTGGCCAGGCTGTGCCAGAAGGCCGAGAACGAGTTCGTCGGCATGCCGTGCGGGATCATGGACCAGGCCGCCTCGGCGCTGAGCAAGGAGGGGCACGCCCTGTTCCTCGACTGCCGCTCGCTGGCCAGTCGCGCCGTTCCGTTCGACCTGTCGGCGTACGGCCTGCAGATCCTCATCATCAACACCGGCGTGCACCACGAACTGGCCGACGGGCAGTACGCCAAGCGGCGCCAGGACTGCGAGAACGCGGCCAAGCACCTCGGGGTCCCGTCGCTGCGGGACGTCACCGACCTCGCCGCGGCCCTGTCGAGGCTCAGCGGCGACGAGCGGGCCCGCACCCAGCACGTCGTCACCGAGAACCACCGGGTGGAGGCCGTCATCGGGCTGCTGCGGGCGGGAGCCGTACAGGAGATCGGCGCCCTGCTCAACGCCTCACACCTGTCTCTCCGCGACCAGTACCAGGTCTCCTGCCCGGAACTGGACGTCGCGGTCGAGGCCGCGGTGCGGGGCGGCGCGCGCGGGGCGCGGATGACCGGCGGCGGCTTCGGCGGCTCGGCCATCGCGCTCGTCGCCGACGACCGGGTGGACCGGGTCCGCACCACGGTGGAGCAGGCCTACGCCGAGCGCGGCTGGGCCGCGCCGACGTTCCTGCCGGCCACCCCGGCGGCCGGCGCCCGCCGCGTCCGCTGAGTCCTACTCCAGGGGCGGGAAGTCCGGCGGCCGGCGTTCGAGGAAGCTCGCCACTCCCTCGGCGAAGTCCGGCCGCCGGAACGACTCCATCATCAGCCGTACGGCCTCGTCCCTGGCCTCGTCGAGCCCCACCTGCCAGCCGCCCCAGATCTGCCGCTTGATGATCGCCATCGAGGCGGGCGAGCACTCGGTGGCCAGCTCCTTCGCGTACGCGACGGCCTCCGCGAGCAGCCGCTCCCCCGGCACGGCGCGGACGGCGAGACCCATGGCGCACGCCTCGGCGCCGGTGAAGACCCGGCCGGACAGCAGCAGGTCCATCGCCCGCGCCTGCCCCGCCAGCCGCGGCAGGATCCAGCCAAGGCCCCACTCGGCGACCAGCCCGCGCCGGGAGAACGCGGTCGTCCACTTGGCGTCGTCCGCGGTGACGACCACGTCGCACACGAGCGCGTGGACCATCCCCAGACCGGCGCACGCGCCGTTGACCGCGGCGACGACCGGCGTCCGCAGGGTGGTGGGGAACGTGGTGGGCCGGGGATCCTGCTCATGGGTGTCGTCGCGGCCGTACTCGCCGGACTGGATGGCCGTGAGGTCCGCGAAGTCGGCCCCGGCGCAGAAGCCCTTCCCCGCGCCGGTCACCACGACCGCCCGTACGGCAGGGTCGCGGTCGGCCTCCTCCAGCAGGTCGAAGTAGCGCCGTCCCATCTCGGCGGTCCAGGCGTTCAGCCGCTCCGGCCGGTTCAACGTCAGGATCCGCACACCGCCGTCGTCCTCGGACAGCACCACCATCGTCGCCCTCCTTAACCCGAACTATGTTCTACACCACGGGCGGGCGGTGGACGAAGGCCGGCGTGAGCCGTACGTCCTCGTAGTAGCGGTGGAAGACCGGCGTCGCGGCGCCGGACAGGGGCGGCACGATCCAGGACCAGTCGGCGGGGCAGACGCGCCCGCTGCGCTCCTCCCGCTCCAGATGGGTCAGGAACCGCCGCGCCTCGGTGTGGTGGTCGGTGATCGTGACACCGTCCTCCGCGAAGGAGTGCAGCACGGCGACGTTGAGCTCCACCAAGGCCTGGTCGCGCCAGAGCGTCCGGTCGTGGGAGGTGTCGAGGCCGAGCCGCTCCGCGATCACCGGAAGCTGGTCGTAGCGGTTCCGGTCGGCGAGGTTGCGCGCGCCGATCTCGGTGCCCATGTACCAGCCGTTGAACGGCGCGCACGGATAGGTGACGCCGCCGATCTCCAGCGACATGTTCGAGATCGCCGGAACGGCGTGCCACTTGAGTCCCAGCTCGGCGAACCACGGGAAGACCGGATGCCGCAGGGGCACCTCCAGGACCACCTCTGGCGGCACCTCCCGCAGCACGGGGACGCCCTTGGCCTCCACGACCAGCGGCAGGACGTCGAACCTCGTGCCCTCCCCCCGCCAGCCCATCCGCAGGGCCCGCTTGGTGATCGACGCGTTCGCCGGGTCGCCGAGGACCGAGCCGTCCTCGCGTACATACCCGGCATACCGGATGAGCTGGTCGTTGAGGATCCGCGGCGCCCGCTCCCCCGGCCGGTCGGGCGCGAACACCGTGATCGTGGGGCGGATCCTGCCCCTTCCCGTGGCCGCCCTGAGGTGATCGACACACTCCTCGGCCACGCCGTCGGCGGTGTCCACGTGCCGCCGGTCACGGACCTGAAGGGACCGCCAGTAGAGACGCCCGATGCACCTGCTGCTGTTGCGCCACGCCACCCGCGCGCCGAAGGTCAGCTCGCCCGTGGTGTGCGTGTACGTTCCCGTCTGGTCGATTTCCGCGAGGACCTCCCGGAGCCGGGGCTCCACCGGGCCCGCCAGCGGGTTCTCCGCGTGGTGGAGCCGGATGAAGTTCTCCGCCTCCCGCCTGTCGATCTCCTCCCCGCGCTCCTGTACGGACGCGGGGGTCTTTTTCGATTTCCGCCAAGTCAGCACGACCGCCACACACTTCGCGCTCACGGGCGCCCCGCGCCGGTTCCGGGCCGGCGGCGACACCCTTCCCGCAGTGGCCCTCACCCCACTGCGCCGTCCGTGGTCCGCGGCAGCCGCGACCGGTACGGCCGCGGCGATCACATTTTCCGCGAACTCCGATGGGCTTGTCCCCCAAATCCGTACATCAGTGGCATGTGAGTGGAGTAGGAAAGGCTCTAGCGCACCGCCGCCCGCCGACCGGAGAGGCGCCCACTGACGGAGATGACACAGAGGGTGATACTCGGTTGTAACAACGCCCTAGACAAATCGGCCAATAACCCTTAAGTCTGATATCTGCGACAAAGGGGGACCGCATGGCCGACAACGCCGGTACGGATGAGCTCGGGAAGGTGCTCCAGGCCGCATTGGAGGAAATCGGCCGCCCGGATAACTGGGGAGTCCGGACCGAGCCGTTCTGGTGCTACGTCGAACCACCCGGATATGGCCGGCGGCTGCAGGGCTGGAAGCTGCACGTCTCCGCCACCGGCGAATCGGCGCCGTTGATCCTGCAGCGAGCGGCGAAAGTGCTGCTCGAACGGCGGGCCTGCTTCAAGTTCGCCAAGAGCCTCGTCCAGGTTGCCGAACTGACCTCCATGCGCCATCCACGAGCGTCGAGCGGTAAATTTATCACCGTATATCCGGATGACGACGAGCATTTCCGCGTGCTAGCCGAGGAGTTACACCAGGCCACCGAAGGGCTGGCCGGACCGTCGATCCTCTCAGATCTGGCATATCGCCCGAAGAGCCTGGTCCACTACCGTTACGGCGGATTCACGAACGGACTGACCCTGCTCGACATGGACGGCTCCTACATCCCGATGCTCGTGGCACCAGACGGCTCGTGGATGGAGGACAGGCGCGAGGCCTACTACACCGCCCCGGCCTGGGCTCCGCCGCCGCTGCCCGCGACACCGGCGGCGAAGCCGGACGAGCAGCGCGGCGGGCCCGTTCTCATCGCCGGTCGTTTCGAGGTGGACGAGGCCGTCCGTCAGTCGAGCCGCGGCGGGGTGTACCGCGCCGCCGACCGGCGCGACGGGGCCAGGGTGATCCTCAAGGAAGCGAGGCCGCACATCGCGGCCGCGCGTACGCTGCTGCGCCGCGAGGCTGAGATGCTGGACCTGCTGGCGCCATTGGGTATCACGCCTCGCAAGGTCGCGCTGCTCGAGTATCAAGACCACCTTTTCCTGGCAGAGGAGGAGATTCCCGGGTCCTCCCTTAGGAAGTGGGTGGCGGATCGGTCACGCGAGGAAAGCTCCCGCCGCCCGCCTTCGCCCGAGGTGCTCGCTCTCGCCGGACGGCTCGTCGACATGGTGACGCTCGTCCACGACACAGGGCTGGTGCTGCGGGATCTCACCCCGGGCAACGTGGTCGTGACCCCCGACGGAGTGCCCCGCCTCGTCGACCTGGAGTTCGCGGCGTGGCCGGGCGAGCCCGTCGTCCCCGTCATGACACCCGGCTACACCGCGCCTGAGCAGTCCGGCAGGCCCGCACCCCATCCGGCGCCCTCTTGCACCGCCGACCTCTACAGCCTGGGCGCCTGCCTGCTGTACCTGTGCAGCGGCGTGGACCCGGTGTTCCCATCCGAGGACGAGCCGGCCCGCACGGCGGGTGAGCGCATGGAGTTGCTGGTGCGCACCGCCGCGCACGGGAACGACGCCCTGCGGCGGCTCGCACCACTGGTTCTCGGGCTGACGGCTACGAATCCCGGGGAGCGGTGGGACCTCACACGCGCCCGCGCCTTCCTACGGGGCGATGCGCCGGGGCCGGCCGCGCTCGATGTGATCGCGGTCCTCACCCCCGGCGAGCAGGACGAGCTCCTGCGTGACCTGCTGCATCACATCGTGCGGCAGATGAATCCGGAGGGCCGGCATCTGTGGCCCCCCGTGGTCCACGAGAATCGCATGGGAGATCCCTGCAGCGTCCATACAGGTGCCGGAGGGATTCTGCCCGTGTTGAACCGGGCGATCCTGGTCCTCGACGACCCACGCTGCCATGAGGCCCTGGCCGTCGCCGCCGCCCGGCTGAACCAGGAGTTGTGGCGGGAGCCACGTGTCCTCCCCGGACTGTTCTTCGGGCGCTCGGGCGCCGCCTGGGCCCTGTACGAGGCCGCCCGGACGCTCGGCGACGAAGGTCTCAGCGAGTCCGCCCTCCGCTATGCCAAGAGGATTCCCCTGCGATGGCCCGTGCCCGATTACACGCACGGCACCGCGGGCGCCGGTGTCGCGCAACTCGCCCTCTGGCGCGCCACGGGCGATCCGGAATTTCGCGTACGGGCACGGTTTTGCGCCGATCGGCTTGTGGATGAATGCGAGCACCGCGGGGACGAGGTGCTCTGGCCTATTCCCGAGGGCCTCGGGTCGAAGCTCGGCGGCCTCGTCCACTACGGCTTGGCACACGGAGTGGCCGGGATCGCCACCTTCCTGCTCTCCGCGGGACAGGCCCTGGAAGAGCCTCGGTATACCAGTCTGGCCGTGGCCTGCGGCAGGATGCTGCAGTCGAAGGCGGAGCGACTCGGTGACATCGTCAGGTGGCCGGTCGGGCCCGAGAGGGCGAACCGCACCTGGGGCGCGGAACCGGACACCGCCTGGTGGTGCAACGGCGCGGGCGGCATCGGAGCCTTCCTCATCCGGCTGTGGCGGGCGACCGGCGAGACCGGTTTCCGCGAGATCGCCGAGATGGCCGCGAGCGCGGTACGGAACGAGCGCTGGGCGCTCAGCCACATCCACTGTCACGGCAACGCGGGCAACGGCGAGCTGCTGCTCGACATGGCTGCGGTGCTCGGCGACGACCGCTATCTCACCTGGGCCGCGGAGCTGGCGGCATGCATCCATAGCGGCCATGTGCGCAGGGACGGCCGGAAACTCATTCCGCCGCAAGCCACCCCCGAGCTGTCGTGGAGCTACAACATGGGCCTCGCCGGGATTGCGGGGTTCTTGCTGCGCCTGCGGCATGGTGGCAGGCGCTGGTTCATGCACGACGACTTCTCTCTGGAAGCACCCGCACGATGACCCCGCACTGTCGTGGAAGGAGGTGAGAATCGATGACGACCGATGTCGCCGCTCTTCAGGAACTCGCTCCCCAGGAGAGCTCCAGCGCTCAGGGACAGGTTGTGTGCTGCTGGACCTGGACCGCGCCGGGATGCGGAGCGCAGACCCTGGTGTCGACCTGATCGATCCCGCGGAACGTCTGCGTCTGCGCTGTCCCAGGTGGGCCTGCATGGCTCGAACAAAAACCCCGGGGCGGTGGTCTGTGACCACCGCCCCGGGGTGAAAGGCTCCCGCGATAGGACTCGAACCTATAACCTGCCGGTTAACAGCCGGCTGCTCTGCCGATTGAGCTACACGGGATCGTGCTCTGTACTGCTTGCTCCGCTCGTTCCGGCCTTTCGGCTTTCCTTGCGGCGCGGAACTAGATTAGCGCACTCCGGGGGGTGTCTGTCACATCGATTCCGTCCACGAGTCGTCGGGTCTTGATCGGCGTACGGCAAAGAGCGCCGGACGGCGGCGGGAGCCCGCCCGGGCGGAGCCGGAACGGCTGCTGTTGGATAGAGACAGGCCCTCGGGGTAGGGGGGCGGGGAACACGAGCGCGGAGGTGGAAGATGCGATACAAGGCGATGTTCGCCACCGGGCTGGCCGTCGGCTACGTCCTCGGCACGCGGGCCGGGCGTGAGCGCTACGAGCAGATCAAGCGTTTCGCGCAGCGGTTCGCGGACAGCCCCACGGTTCAGGAGGCGGCGGGGCTGGTCGGCGCCCAGGCCTCGAAGGTGGCGGGCAAGGCCAAGGACCTCGCGGGCGACAAGGTGCCGTTCCTGAAGAAGACGGAGACCTGGGAGCAGGCCGACAGGACCGACCGGGTCGGCACGGCCACCGGCTGGCCGGCCGGCGCCGACCAGATCCCCTGAGCCGTCCCCCGGCAGACCAGTCCCTCGACCGCCACCGGCGCCCACGGCCCGGAGAACAGGCGGTGGGCCCCCGGCATGACGCCGGGGGCCCGAGTTGCCCCTCAGGTACCCCCGGGGGTATAAACGGGCCATGCAGATGAACGAGGCGATGGTCGGCGACGCGGTGACGCGCCTGCGCCGGGCGCACGGTCAGCTCGCCGGAGTGATCGCGATGATCGAGGCAGGCGAGGACTGCACCAAGGTGCTGACCCAGCTGGCCGCGGTCTCCAAGGCGATCGACCGGGCCGGGTTCAAGCTGGTCGCCAGCGGCCTGCGGCATTGTCAGGCCGCGCAGGAGCGGGGCGAGGAGGCTCCGATGAGTATGGCCGAGCTGGAGAAGTTGTTCCTGGCCCTCGCCTAGACCCGCCCGGCGGATCACGCCGCGCCACACGCGGCCTCGGCGGCATGTCGCGCATCCCATCCCCGCCTTTTCATGTCTCTCAGATACCCCCGGGGGTATAAGAGCGGCAGGCGGCGGGACGGCGACATCCGGTCGACCATTGGTTTTCTTCGCCCATCGCATACCCCCGGGGGTATGCGACGAAAGAGAGGTGTTCCTTGTGGAGATCGTGTCCTTCCGCACTCCGGGTCTCGGCGACCAGACCTACCTGCTGACTCACGAGGGCAAGGGGGTGCTCGTCGATCCCCAGCGCGACATCGGCAGATTCTTGCGGGCCGCGGCCGAGCGTGACGTGGAGCTGCGTTTCGTCCTGGAGACCCACCTGCACAACGACTACGTGTCGGGCGGCGAGCAGGCGGCTCTGCGCACCGGCGCCGAGCTGGTCCTGCCCGCCGCCGCCGCGCCCGCCTACCCCCACACCCCGGCCTTCCACCTGGAGGACATCGAGGGCGGGGACGGCCTGTCCCTGCGACCGATCCACACCCCCGGGCACACCCCGGAGCACACCAGCTACCTGGTGCTCATCGAGGGTGAGCCGGTCGCGGTGTTCTCCGGCGGCAGCCTCCTGGTGGCCTCGGCGGGCCGGCCCGACCTGCTCGGCATGGCCCGGGCCAGGACCCTGGCCCGGCTGCAGCACGGCTCGCTGCGCCGGCTGGCGGCGCTGCCACCCGAGGTCGGGCTGTTCCCGACGCACGGCGAGGGGTCGTTCTGCACCGCGAGCGGGGCGCGCCGCCACACCTCGACGATCGGCGAGGAGATCGGGTCCAACCCCCTGCTCACCATCGCGGACGCCGAACAACTGGCCGACGAACTGCTCGCCGCGCCCATGCCGATCCCGGCCTTCTACCAGCGCATGGGTCCCGCCAACACGCTCGGCGTGCCGCCGATGCCCTCGACCGCGGCGCCCGAACTGGCCGTCGCGGACCTGCCGCAGGACGCGCACGTGGTCGACATCCGCCCACGCGAGAGGCAGGCGGACGGCTTCCTGCCCGGCTCGATCGGGATCGAGCTGGGCGATGACTTCGGCAGCTGGGCCGGATGGCTGCTGCCGTACCGGTCTCCGATCATGCTCGTGGCCGAGCCCGGCCAGGACGCGGCCGAGGCGGTGACCCAGCTGGCGCGGATCGGGATCGACACCGTGCACGGCGTCGTGCGCGACCTCGGCCGGGCCGCGACCGCGACGTTCGAACGGCTGGACCTGGCGACCTTCACCGCGCGGGCCGCCCGGCCCGGCGCCCAGGTGCTGGACGTCCGCATGCCGAACGAGCGCGCGGCCGCACGCCTGGAAGGAGCCGTCGAACGATTCCTTCCCGATCTGGTCGCCGAGGGCGTCCCCGCCGAGCTCGACCGCGACCATCCGGTGCTCGTGGCCTGCGGATCGGGCCGGCGCGCGGCCATCGCCGCCACCCTGCTCATCCGCGAGGGATACACCCCGGTCGTGCTCGACGGCGCGGGCGTGCCCCACGTGGTCGCCGGACTACGGGCCCGCCACGCGGCCTGACCACCCCACCTACGGAACGAGGAAACAGTGGACACCGGATCCCCCGACATCGACATCGCGACGGCCCGCGCGCTGATCGCTGCCAACCCCGACGTACTGGTCGTGGACGTGCGAACCCCCGCCGAGTTCGAGACCGCGCACATCAGCGGCGCGGTCAACCTGCCGCTCGACCAGGTCGACGTCCACCTGCGGCGGATCGTCGCCGACGCCGGCGGCACGCTGCTGCTCGTCTGCCAGTCCGGCGGCCGGGCCGCCCAGGCCCGCAGGAAGCTCTACGACGCGGGACTGCCCGGCACGGTCGTGCTCACCGGCGGGATGAACGCGTGGATCGCCTCCGGCGCCCCGGTGGTGCGCGGCAGGCAGCGGTGGAGTCTGGAACGGCAGGTCCGCCTGGTCGCGGGCGGCATCGTGCTGGCGTCCATCGTGGCCGATCTGTGGCTGCCGGGGACGCGCTTCGCAGGCGCCTTCGTCGGCGCAGGCCTGG
This sequence comes from Microbispora sp. NPDC046973, assembly GCF_040644495.1. Lineage (NCBI taxonomy): Bacteria > Bacillati > Actinomycetota > Actinomycetes > Streptosporangiales > Streptosporangiaceae > Microbispora > Microbispora sp. NPDC046973. Next base: position 15,252 of record NZ_JBEYWQ010000039.1, read on the forward strand.
TCGTGGCCGGGCTGACCGACACCTGCGCCATGGGCATGCTGCTCGCCCGCCTGCCGTACAACCGCGGCGGCGGCTCCGACGTGGACACCGCCCTCGCCTGTATCCGCCGTCCCGGGCGCAGCGCGGCCTGACGGACGCGAGACGACGACATGACCGCTCTCACTCTCGCCGGCGCCGTCGTCGTCGGCCTGACCCTCGGCCTGTTCGGCGGCGGAGGATCGATCCTGACCGTCCCTCTGCTCGTCTACGTCGCTGGTATCCCGGCCACGTCCGCGATCGCCATGTCTCTGTTCGTCGTCGGCGTGACCAGCGTGGTCAGCGCCGCCGGCCACGCCCGCGCCGGCCGCATCCGCTGGAGGACCGGACTGGTCACCGGGCTGGTCGGGGCCGGCGGCGGGTTCCTGGTCGTCCCCGCGCTGGTACTGCTCGGCGGCATGCCGATGAGCACGGCCGTCGCCACCTCCCTGGTGGTGATCGCGATGAAGTCGTTCGCCGGGCTGGCCGGTTACCTGCAGACCGTTCCGGTCGACTGGTCGATCGCTCTGCCCGTCACCGCGGCGGCGGTCGTCGGAGGTCTCCTCGGCGGATGGCTCGCCGGGCGGGTCCACGCCGACCGCCTGCGCACGGGATTCGGCTGGTTCGTGCTCGTCATGGGCGGGTTCGTGCTGATCCAGCAGGCGCCGCCCACGCTGTTCCACACCGCGTGGGGCGTCGCCGTGTCGCTGGCCTGCGCCGCGGCCGCCTCGGCGGGGATCGCGTATCTGCTCCTGTGCCGGGGGCGTCACGGGGACGGCGGCGCCCTGCGCGCCGGGGAACTCCACCGCACGTGACGCCCCTGCTTCCGGCCCGGGCCCGCCGGCCTCAGACGCCGAGGCTGCGGCGTACTTCTTCGAGCGCCTGCTCGGCGTGGGCGCGCAGGCCCGGGTCGTCGGCGTCGAGCCCGGGGTCGAAGATGAACTCCCAGCGGGGGGTGTCGTAGCCGGGGATCCGGCGGGCGACCAGGCGCACTCCCCCGCGGCCGTTGATGGTCACATGACGGCTGGCGACGATCGTCGAGGTGACCCGCTCGCGGATCGTCTCCGGCAGCCTGCCCGGCTCGGGCAGGAGGGCCCGGTGGACGGCCCCGTCCGTCATCGTGACCGTCACACCCTCCTCGTCCCACACGGCCTTGTCCATCAGGTGCCACGGCAGGCGCGGCCCGTCGGGCAGGTGCAGCGCCCGGGTGGTGGCGACGATGTGGCCGCCCTCCGGCGTCGGCGCGTGGCTGATCGGGCGCTCGCCGCTCTCCAGGGCGAGAGCCGTACGGACCTCACGGGGCAGCCGGGAGCCGAACAGGCGGGACAGTGAGGGCTTCTGAGACGTCAAGGGAGCACCGCCAGCGTTCTACGACCGTTAACACCCTCGAGGCTATCCGGCGGCGCGGGTCTCGACTTTGCTCCCCCCGGAAGGAGCCGCTTGCTCATGTCAGCCGAGCCACTCCCGCAGTCCGGCGAGATGCCCGAGTTCCGACTCGACGCGCTGCCGGTCGTCGGCCGTGAGCTCCAGACCTCGCAGCTCGGCGAGCCAGGAATCGGCGGGCTCACGGAGGACCGTGGCCAGGTCGACGAGGTGACACAGGGCGATGGCCCGCTCGGCCGGCGAGGCGTCCGCGCCGTGCCTGCGCAGCGCGGACTTGAGCGCCCGGAAGGCCTGCAGGTCATCGTTTTTGAACTCGCGCAGGATCCGAGCGTTGTCCAGCGCCCTGGCAAGGCCCGTCAGCTTTTTCGAGCCGCCATATTCCAGCTCGGCCGGCTCGTCGCGCTGGATGAATATGATCGAGTTCCCGGACGGATCGATCAGCGTGAACCGGGACGCGCCGGGCCGGTAGCGGGTGATCCGCGGAAGGCCGGAGCTCAGCACCTTCCCGTAGACCCGGCGCATCGCCGTGACGAACGCCGCGTGGTAGGGCGCCACGGCGTCGACCATGACCAGGCAGCCTCCGGACTCCTCCCGGGCCGGATCCAGGCCCTTGGGCGCCGGGCCGAAGTGCAGCTGGAACCCGCTCCACTGCAGGGCCAGATAGACATAGGGCCTGCTTTGTTTGTAGGTCGCCTCGAATCCCAGCGCCTCATAGAACGCCAGGGTCTCCTCCACCGACGCGCACGGCATCAACGGCACCGTCGTCTCGTTCGGCCGAATCGCGAACTCGCTCACGTCATCCACCTTCCAGGTCGCCCCGGCGATGGTGACACCCCACCGGACGACCCGCATATGGATCGTTCCAGAGCCCCCTCGCGCCTCCGGACGCCGACGTTTGTCGGGCAGCGGCGGGAACGCGACGAGCGCCTCCCGGAGGGCGGGAGGCGCTCGTCCGCGGTCGAGGTGTCAGTCCGGCGGTCCCGGGGCGGTCGCCGTCAGTCCAGGTAGTCCCTGAGCATCTGGGCCCGGGTGGGGTGGCGCAGCTTGGCCAGCGTCTTGGACTCGATCTGGCGGATGCGCTCACGCGTCACGCCGAACTCCCGGCCGACCTCCTCCAGGGTGCGGGGGTGACCGTCGGAGAGGCCGAACCGCAGCTGGATGATCCGCTGCTCGCGCTCCGACAGCGTGGCCAGGATGTCGTCGAGCTGGTCCTGCAGCATGATGAAGGCCGCGGCCTCCATCGGCACCACGGCGTCGGCGTCCTCGATGAAGTCGCCGAGGTCGGAGTCCTCCTCGCCGATGGGCGCCTGGAGCGAGACCGGCTCCTGCGCGATGCGCTGGATCTCCACCACGCGGTCGATCGGCAGGTCCATCTCGGCGGCGATCTCCTCGGGGGCGGGCTCCCGGCCGAGATCCTGGTGGAGCTGCCGCTGCACACGGACCAATTTGTTGATCGTTTCGACCATGTGCACGGGAATCCGGATCGTTCTCGCCTGGTCGGCGATCGCCCGGGTGATCGCCTGGCGAATCCACCAGGTCGCATAGGTGGAGAACTTGTATCCCTTGGTGTAGTCGAATTTCTCGACCGCGCGGATGAGCCCGAGATTGCCCTCCTGAATGAGATCCAGGAACAGCATTCCGCGCCCCACATAGCGCTTGGCGATGGAGACCACGAGCCTGAGGTTGGCCTCGATGAGCCGCTGCTTGGCGCGGACGCCCTCCCAGACCAGGTCTTCCAGCTCCGGCCGGGCGAACCTGGCGGCGGGGCTCTCGCAGAGCTTGTCCTCCGCGAACAGGCCGGCCTCGATGGCCTTGGCCAGTTCCACCTCCTCCTCGGCGGTGAGCAGCGGAACCCTGCCGATCTCCCTGAGGTAGATCCTGACCAGGTCGCTGGTCGGAGCGCGTTTGCCGATATCCTCCTCGTCCGGCTTGCTGGGCTCCTCGTCGCCTTGCGGCTCGAGGACCTCAACCCCGTTCTCGGCGAGCATCCGCACGACGCGCTCCAGCGCGTCGGCGGGCAACTCGGATCGGTCGAGCGCGGCGGCCACGTCGTCAACCGTGACGCTCCCGCGTTCCCTTCCCTTCGCGACGAGGTCCGCCACCTGATCTACCGATGGCGGCCTGCTTGGCAGCACCGATGCACCCACGCAACACAGTGTGCAGGAAAGGCACCTCTAAATGGCAGGCCTATTTTTGTCACCCAAGGTAAGGCGGAAGTCAATACCGAATCGAGATCAAAACATGTGTTTGGCGACTGTGAGATCTGGAAAGGGACGTTTATTCAGGCCCCGCTGGCGCGTTCTCGCAACACCCGTCGCTGCTGTTCCAGCGCCACGAGTTCGCCGAACAGCCGGTTGTACTCCTGCTGCTCCTCGACCGGGTTGAGCCGCTGCAGCCGCGACTTCACCTGGGCGACGGCCCGGCCGACCGCGACCTCCTGGATCTTGGCCAGGACGGCCGCGCCGTACCGCTCCTCGACGTTGACGTCGGCGCGCACGGCCTCGACCGCGAACCGGGTGACGAGCGACCTCAGGTCGACGCCGGTCCCGCCGGGCGTCCCGGCGTCGGCCTGCTCCAGCAGCCGGTCGACCCACTCGCGCCCGCCGGGCCCTCCGGCGGCGGTCCCGCCCGCAGCCACGACGACCTCGTAGAGCGCGACGTGCTCGGGCAGGGTGAACGTCGCCGCGCCGAGCGCGTCGAACTCGGGCCCGAGCAGCGCGGGCCGCTGGACGGCGAGCTTGAGCGCCTCCGCCTCCAGGCGGACGGCGGGGTCCAGGGGCTCCTGGCGCGTGGGTGCGGACCCCGCGGGAGCGGGAGTGCGCGCCGCCTGCTGCTGCCTGCCCTGCTGCCTGCCGGGGCCGCGCCCGCCCTCCTGCGTCCGCCCCACGACCTGCTGTACGCGCTGGATGACGAAGCCCTCGTCCATGAAGCCGATCCAGCGGTCGAGGTCCACCACGTAGGTCTTGCGCAGCCCCGGGTCCTTGATCGAGGCCACGACGGGCGCGGCGGCGTCGAGCGCGGCCAGGCGTCCCTCGTTGGTGTTGAGGTCGTAGCGGGACAGGATGCTGCGGATCGCGAAGGCGAACAGCGGCTCGCGGCTGGCGATCAGGTCGCGCACGGCGGCGTCGCCCTGCTTGACCCGCAGGTCGCAGGGGTCGAGGCCGTCGGGCTGCACGGCGACGAAGGTCTGCGTGACGAACTTCTGCTCGTCCTGGAACGCGCGCAGGGCGGCCTTCTGCCCCGCCGAGTCGCCGTCGAAGGTGAAGATCACCTCACCCCGGAACTCGGCCTGGTCGAGCAGCAGCCGGCGCAGCACCTTGATGTGCTCCTCCCCGAAGGAGGTGCCGCAGGTGGCCACCGCGGTCGGCACGCCGGCCAGGTGGCAGGCCATGACGTCGGTGTAGCCCTCCACGATGACGGCCTGGGACCGCTTGGCGATCTCCCGCTTGGCGAGGTCCACGCCGTACAGCACCGAGCTCTTGTGGTAGATCGGGCTCTCAGGGGTGTTCAGGTATTTGGGGCCGTCGTCGGAGTCGAGCAGCTTGCGCGCGCCGAAGCCGATGACGTCGCCGGTGATGTCGCGGATCGGCCAGATCAGCCGGCCGCGGAACCGGTCGACGGGACCGCGCCTGCCCTCGCGGGCCAGGCCGCCCTTGATCAGCTCCTGGGAGGTGAACCCGCGGGCCATCAGATGCCGCGACAGCGCCTCCCACTCGTTGGGGGCGTAGCCGACACCGAAGTGCTCGGCGTCGGCCCGCTCGAAGCCGCGCTCGGACAGGAAGCGCCGCCCCGGGGCCGCCTCCGGGCCGGACAGCCGCTCGGCGTAGAACTCGGCGGCGGCGCGGTGCGCCTCGATCAGCCGCAGCCGCTCACCCTGCTCGCGGCCGGGCACGTAGCCGCCCTGCTCGTAGCGGAGCTGGATGCCGGCGCGCTGGGCGAGCCGCTCGACGGCCTCGGTGAACGTCAGGTTCTCGATCTTGCGGACGAAGGTGATGACGTCGCCGCCCTCGGCGCAGCCGAAGCAGTAGTAGTAGCCCCGGGCCGGGGTGACGTTGAACGAGGGCGACTTCTCGTCGTGGAACGGGCACAGCCCCTTCAGGTTGCCCCCGCCCGCGTTGCGGAGCTGGATGTGCTCGCCGACGACGTCGGCGATCGGCGAGCGCTCCCGCACGAGCGCGATGTCCTCGTCACTGATCCGACCGCTTCGCCCTGCCACGCTGGCGAGTCTAGAGCCTGCCCCCGACAGCCCGGACGCCCCGTCGCGGATGGTCGAGGACATGTCACGACTTTCCGGAACCGGTCGTGATGTGCGGCTTGGTCCGTTAGAAAGGAAAGGTTCGGTAACGTCGACCAGGTGGAGATCATGCGATCGGGGAGACTGGCCGCCCTCACTGGCGCCGCGTTCTTCGCGGCGTCCTGCGGCGCGCCCGCCGGGGTCGCGGGAGTGAGCACGCTGCCGCCCACGCCGCCGCCGGGAGCCGGCGTCACGGCCGCCATGGACGACACCCAGCCGGGCCACGTCGTGCCACCGCCCGGGGAAGAGCCGGTGCGGGTCCCGCCGCCGAAGATGTCCCCCTACACCTACGCCTTCCCCATCAAGGGCTGCAAGGTGTCGTACTCCCGCAAGCTGCTCGTGCTTCCCAAGACCATCGTCTGGGCGGCCAAGGGGTGCGCTTTCGTGTCGCCGGTCGACGGGGTGGTCCAGGAGGTCAACCTCAAGAACCTCTGGGCGCCCTCGACCGACCGCGGCGCCGACCGGGAGGGCCGGTTCGTCACGATCAAGGGCGAGGACGGCGTGCTGTACCTCGGCGGCCACCTCGACTCCGTGGAGCAGGACATCACGCCGGGCACCAAGGTCAAGGCCGGGCAGCTGCTCGGCCGGGTGGGCAACACGGGCAACGCGCGCGACACCGCGAGCAACCTCTACTTCGCCATCTCGTGGCCCGCCGCGCCGCAGTACTGGTGGGTGCGGCGCGGCGTGGTGCCGCCGTGGCCCTACCTGGACGCCTGGGACGACGGCAACCGCACCGTCTCGCCGCGCAAGGCCATGCTCACGCTGCGCAAGAAGCTGGGCGCGACCCCGCCCTGCACGCAACTGTGCGCGTCCAACACGTCCAGGCAGCCCACGCCCACACCGGACGAGACCAAGCCGCCCACGAGGAAGAAGAGGAACAACGGGGGCGGCGACGACGACGTCGTGGTCATCCCGCTGTAGGCGGGCCGGACACCAGGGCACGGCTTACCAGGGCACGGATCCGTCCTCGTCGAAGAACCCGCCGGTCGGTCCGTCCGCACCGAGCGTCGCGAACCTCACCGCGACCGCCGCGCCCTGCGCCGCCGTACGCGGCAGGGACCTGCCGAGGTCCCTGGCGAAGTCGGTGTCGCACGGCCCGGGGGCGATGGCGTTGACCAGGATGCCGAGCGGGCGCAACTGCTTGGCGTACTGCACGGTGAGCATGTTGAGCGCGGCCTTCGACGGCGGATAGGCCGCGAACCCCGGCCTGCCGGTGAAGTAGTGGCCGGGGTCGGTCATGTGCGTCATCGACCCCGTGCCGCTCGACACGTTGACGATGCGGCCCGCCGCCGACCGCTGCAGCAGCGGCAGCATCGCGTCGGTCACCCGGATGACGCCGAAGAGGTTGGTCTCGAACACCTCGCGCACGACGCCGAGGTCGGCCGAGCCGGGCGTCTGCCGCGTCCCGCCCGAGATGCCGGCGTTGTTGACGAGCACGTCGAGGCGGCCGAACCGCTCCCCCACGTGCGCCGCCGCCGCCCGCACGCTCTCCTCGCCGGTGACGTCGATCGTCACCGGACGGACCTCCAGGCCCTCCGCCCGCAGCTTCGCGGTCGCCTCGTCCCCGCGTCCCGGGTCGCGCGCCCCGAGCAGCACGGTCATGCCGAGCTCGCCGAGCTGCCTGGCGATCTCATAGCCGATTCCCTTGTTCGCGCCCGTGACGAGGGCGACGGTGCCAGTGCTGTCACTGCTGTCAGTGCTGTCCATGGGTCAAGCCCATCACCGCGTCCCCCGCGGCGCCCAACACCGTCTCGGTCACGGGCGATACCCTCGCGGTATGACCGCCGGTGACGACACCGTGGAGACGCGGGAGCTGACCTATTTCGTGGCGGTGGCCGAGGAGCTGCACTTCGGGCGGGCGGCCCGGCGGCTCGGGATCGCGCAGCCGCCGCTGTCGCGGGCGATCCAGCAGCTCGAACGCCGCCTCGGGGTGCGGCTGCTGGAGCGCGACCACCGCACGGTGACGCTGACGGAAGCCGGTGAGACGCTGCTGCGGGAGGGCCACGCCGCGCTCGCCGCGGTGTCGGCGGCCGTGCGCAGGACCCGGCGGGCCGGCCGCGGCGAGCCCTCGCTCGTGCTCGCCGCCAAACCGGGCGGAGACGCGGACCTGCTGCCCGAGATCCTCGCGGAGTACGCGGCCACGCCGGGCGCGCTGCCCGTCGACATCGTCTTCAGCGCACGGGAGCGGGGCGCGATGGTGCGGGACGGCCGGGCCGACGCCGCCCTGCTGCACGCCCCGCGCGAGGACCTGACCGGCCTGGCGGTCGAGGAGCTCCTGGTGGAAAGCCAGGTGGCGGTGCTGCCGCGGGGGCACAGGCTCGCCGGGCGCGCGGAGCTGACGATGGCGGACCTCGACGGCGAGCCGCTGCCGCGGTGGCCGGCGGCCGTCCCCGAGGGCTTCGCCGGGATCGCCGAGAGCGGCCAGCTCATGCATCTCGTCGCGCTCGGCCGGGCCGTGGCGGTCGTCCCCGCGTCGATCCGGGCGAACCTGCGTCACGACGTCGTCGGCGTGCCCGTGGCCGACGCGCCGCCGACGACGCTGGTCCTGGCCTGGCCGCAGGACGCGCGGTCGCGGACGCTCGCCGCCTTCGTGCGGGCGGCGGCGGAGGTGGCGCGGCGGGTCTCGGCCGACTCCGGGTCGGCCCGGCGGGTCAGCCGGCCCTGAGGCGACGCGCGGCGGTTCAGCCGGCCCTGAGACGGTGCGTGGCCGCCGACAGGCGGCGGTGCCAGCCCATGGCGGAGGCGTCGGTCAGCGAGGCGATCTGGTCGACCACGGCACGCAGCCGTTCCGCATCGTCGGCGGCCTGCTCGAACTGCGGCCGCAGGGCGGGCTCCAGCGTCGCCGGGGCGCCGCGCAGGATGAGGTCGCCCAGCTCGGCGATGATCTCGCGCTGCCGCGCCTGGACGGCGTGGTGGGCCTCCCTGGACATCACGTAGCGGGCCGTCACCCCCTTGAGCAGCGCGCACTCCAGGCGGGTCGTCCTCGGCACCACCAGGTCGGCGGCGTACCGGGTGTGGCCGCCCCTGTCTCCCGGGGTGGGGCGGCAGCCGTACGCCTCGCGCGTGGCGTCCTGGGCGGATCGGCACAGCCGGCCGATGAGCGCGCTGGTGAGCCGCTTGAGCGCGGCGAGGTCGGCGAGCCCGGCGTCGAAGGCGGCCGGCCACAGCGGTTCGGCGAGCAGCCGGGCGAAGGTCTCCGACAGCTCCTCCATGCCGGCGTCGGGTGCGTACCACTCCCTCGTCAGGCGGCACACCTCCAGCCGCTCCTCCGGGTCGCGCAGGGCCGCCATCGTGACGTGGCCGCAGGTCAGCGCGTCCTCCAGGTCGTGCACCGAGTAGGCCACGTCGTCGGCCCAGTCCATGATCTGCGCCTCGAAGCCGACCGCGTAGTCGGGCGCCCCCTCCCGCACCCAGCGGAAGACCGCCAGGTCGTCGGGGTAGACGCAGTACGGCCGGCCCTCGGCGGCGAGCGGCACGCCGGGGATCCGGCAGGAGGACCCGGCCCAGGGATACTTGCAGACCGAGTCGAGCGCGGCCCGGGTGAGGTTGAGCCCGGCGCTGCGGCCGTCCTCGGTGATGACCTTGGCCTCCAGCCGGGTCAGCAGGCGCAGGTTCTGCGCGTTGCCCTGGAACCCGCCGCACGGCGCGGCCAGTTCGTCGAGGGCGGCCTCCCCGTTGTGGCCGAACGGGGGATGGCCGAGGTCGTGGGCGAGACAGGCGGTCTCCACCAGGTCGGGGTCGCAGCCGAGGACCTTGCCCATCTCCCGGCCGATCTGCGCGCACTCCAGCGAGTGGGTCAGCCGCGTACGGGGGCTGTGCAGGCCGGTGCAGTCGGCGGGGGCGACCACCTGCGTCTTGGCGGCGAGCCTGCGCAGCGAGGCGCTGTGGAGCACGCGTGCCCGGTCCCGCTCGAACGCGCTCCGCTCGGGGTTGCCCGGCGGCTCCGGCACCCACCGTGCCTGGTCGTGCTCGTCGTAGCGGGCCATCCATCCTCCTTCCCTGAGGCAGACCCCGTGGCGGCGGGGAATGGAGCGTACCCGCGAAGGTCCGGGTTCACGACAGATCCGGTAGTCGGATGGAAGATTGCCCTCGTGCACGGTCGAGGACCTCGGAGGGATCACGGCGAAGATTGCCGATGGAATGTGAGCGTCCGTCTCGCGGGGACGGCAGAGTCGTCATAACAAGGTGCGCCCGGGTACCGGCACAAACGCGGCCCTGCGCTCCTCGTCCGTGAGTGGCCGGAGGTTGCGTTGTCTAGCGGCTTCGGCCAGGGCGGGCCAGGGCACGGGGTCCGGGAGCAGGGTGAGCGTGTCCCCCGTCCACACCGTCAGGCCGCCGCCCGGCGTCCACAGCATGTGACGCACCTTGCCGGGGAAGTCGACGTCGAGCAGGAGCTCGCCGGTGGCCGACCACACGCGCACGATCGAGCCGGTGGCACCGTGGGGGGCGACGGTGGCCAGCCGGCTGTCCGGCGACCACACCAGGTGCGAAACGCGCCGGTCGCCGTGGTCAAGTGATGCGATCCGCCGCCCGTCGCGGATCAGCAAGATCGGGAGCGGAGTCTCGTCCCCTTCACGCGCGGCGAGCGTGCCGTCCGGCGCCCAGCGCACCATGGTGACCCCGGCTTCGGTGTCGACGTGCTCCGGCTGCCCACCGTCCGCGGGCCAGATCGACACCCGGCCGTTGTCGTCGGCGGTCACTTCACCCGTGGCGAGCCGGTTGTCGGCGGACCAGTCCGCGTCGTTCACGCCGTCGCGCAGCACCAGCGGCTCACCGGCCCGGTCCGGCCACAGCCGCGCGGTGCGCCGCCAGCCGGCGATGGTGAGCAGGGAAGCGCTGGGCGACCATGACACCGCGGACGTGTCCGCCTCGCGGAGGGTGAACAGCGCTTCGCCGTCAGCGGCCCGCAACACGGACAGTTCAGGCGGGCTGACACCGAGATCGCGGACGGCCAGCCGGTCACCGTCGGGGCACCAGGAGAGCCAGCCGAGGCCGTCGCCGCACCGCAGGGTCCGCGGACGTTCGTCGTCGATGCCCCACACGTCGACTTTCGTGATCCGCGACGGGTTATGTCCCTCGAGCCGCGCCCAGTCGCCGATCTCGGTCAGCTGTTCCACGATCTCAGCCCGCTCTTCGCTGTTCATACGTCCTACCTCGACGGTCCCGCTCACGGCGAGCTCTCCGCGAGGGGACCAGGCGAGCCAGCGCACGTCGTCGTACGGCAGCGTGCGCAGGAGGCGGCCGCGCCGGGAGAAGAGACGGACGCCTGCCGGCGGCGCATCCTCGCCGATCGGGTGGCCGGTCGCCACGGCGAGGACGCCGTCCGGGGACCAGGCGAGCCTGCCCCGATCGTTGTGCCGTGCCTCGATCCCGAGGTCGAGATCGATGTCGCGACGCAGCGCGTCGCCCGTGGACCAGATCCGGATGCCGGGGACGCGGGTGACGGCCAGTTCGGCGGCCGGCGACCACGCGACGGAGAGCGCGGGGAGGGTGTCGTGGAAGGTGTGCAGCTTGCGCCCGTCCTCCGTCCAGAGGCAGGTGGTGAACCGGTCCGCGTCGCCGGGCCGGTGAGCGCCGGTGGCGGTGGCGAGGCAGCCGTCGAGCGACCAGGCCAGTGAGGTGACCGCTTTCTCGTGGATCAGCGGGCGATGCGGCCGTCCGTCGCGCGACCACAGGTACACATGGGTGTCCTCATCGGCGATCGCCGCGAGCGCGCCGTCGCGAGACCACACCACCCGGGCGATGTCGAAGTAGGCGAGACGCTCCTCGGCGGATGGGTGGACGTCCAGCGGTCGCAGACCGTCCTGAGCGGTCCAGACGTCCACGGTCGCGTGCGGCGGGTCGCCGGGCGACACCTTCCGGCGGCCGCCGACGGCGAGCCGCCCGTCGTCACTGAAGGAGAGCGCTCGGGCAGGCTCGTTCCCGCACGGGAACGAATACCGCGGCTCCCCGTCCGCGGACCACATCCGTACGTACGCCTGATCCTGCAGCAGTTCGTGCCCGACGGCCGCGGCGATGAGGCATTCGGGAGACCAGGCGATGGCCGTGATGGGCGGATCGGGCTCGATGGTGCACACCGGCAGCGGATCCTGGCGGGCACCAAGGTCACGCGGCCACAGTCGCAGCACACTGCCCCGGCTCAGGTCGGACCAGGGCCCGCTGACGGTGGCCAGATGTCCGCCGGGTGACCAGGCCAGGAAGGAGATCCAATCGCCGTGTTCGAGCACATGGCGGGGTTCGATCCTGGCGAAGCCGGCGCCGCCCACAGGGGGATCCCATACGTACACGGTGGGTGAGTGACCATCGGGCCGGTTCGCTTCGGTGGCGGTGGCAAGGCGGCCGTCGGGGGCCCAGGCCATCCGGATCACCCGTGCGGGATGCGGCAGGAACGCGGAGAGACTGCCGTCGGAGTTCCAGACGCAGACGCCCCGGGAGTTCCGGTAGGTATCGGCCACGGCGAGCCGGCCGTCCGGGGAGAACGCCGGCGGGCAGTCATCACCCATGTTCGGGATGACGGCGCGCAGGCCGCTGCCGAGCGCCTCATACAGGGCCCGCCGGGCCGGCGGGCTTGGGGTCAGCTCGCTGACGGCGGCCTCGGCCAGCTGGATCGCGGCCTCGGGGTCGTGGGGCAACCGGGCGAGGGCGGCGCGGGCGGCGACGTCCGCGGAACCGGCCAGATGGTCCTGGTAACCGGCTCCCGAAGCTTCCAGGAATTCGGCCACCAGGTCCGGAACCATCGCCCCCCGCTGCTCGGCGGGCACCTCGGCGAGCCAGCCCCGTGCCTCCTCCAGCTGCCGCCCGCGCAGCAGGTAGTCCGCGCCGCGGTCCGCGTCCGCCCACGCGTGGGCGAGCCGTTCGAGATGACCACGCCGGCGAAGCAGATCCTTGTACTTCTTGACGCGTTCCCGCAACGACTCCCAGTTGCGCAGCAGGGCCTCGTGGGCGAGAGTGACAACCGGCGGCTCGTCCCGGCCCCCTCGGCTGGTGAGCAGACGGCACTTGATGAAACGGTCGGCCACGGCCGACTGCTCCGCGGTGAGATCCGCCCGCGGCACCGGCCGCCGGCCGACACTCTCCTCGTCCACGGTGACGAACATCAGCAAGGTGCTGAGGACGAACTCGCGGCGGGCATCCCTCTCGCCCTCGTCGCGCGCCCCGTCGACCAGCGACTCCAGGGCCTTGTGGGCCTCCTCCTCGATGACCTCCGCGAGCGGACCGACCGCGGCGTAGTCACCGTGCGTGATGTGGGTGCGTTTCTCCTCCCGGATCCGGGCGTAGAGCCCCTGCAACAGCAGGCTGAGCATCGGCAGCACATCACTGCTTCCGCAGGCGTCGAGTATCTCCTCCACAAGACCGCTGTCGAACGTCACACCGGTTTTCCCCGCCGGGCCTTCGATCACCTGCCGTAGCTCGGCACCGCCCATGTCGTTGAGCAGGTACACGTTGCCCACCAGCTCCGTGCCCACACCGGTCTGGAAGTGGCCGAGATGATCCGACCGGAGAGTACTGATCACGAGCAGCCGCCGGCTGTGGCGCAGGGCGGCCCGCAGCAAACCCAAGAACGGGTCCCGCTGTTCGGCCGGGGCCTGCGACGCGGCCTCTTCCAATTGGTCCACCACGAGCACCGGCCGGCGGCCTATCTCCTCGAGCAGCGCCACCAGGCCCGCCGGCTTCCCCGTCCCGTCGCCGAGCGCCTCGAGATCCGCGCGAAGCACGCGGAGCACCTCCTCGGCGTCGTACGCCGCAGTGGTCGCCGCGAGCGCGCCGGCCAGCGACCGCAACGGGTCGGTTCCCGGAGTGAAGGGTCCGACCACGCTCATCCCCATCTTCTGCCGCAGCACCGGCAGGAGGCCGGCCTGGACGAGCGAGGATTTGCCGCTCCCCGACCGGCCGATGACGCAGATCGACCGGTCCACCGCTGGGCCCGACCGGGCGTTGTCCACCTGCCGCAGAAGTTCGCGCACGTCGGCACCGCGCCCGAAGAACGTGGCGGCGAACTGCTCGGTGAACGGCTCCAGGGCGGGGTAGGGGTCGTCGCCGGTCCACGTCACCGGTTGTGGCCGCAGACGCCACTGCCGCCAGCCCACGTACGCCCCGAGCGCGGCGAACGTGCCCACGTTCGCCGCCATCGGATGCTCGGCGATCGGCTGAAGCGCGGCGGGCCACGACTCGGGATGGGCGGTCAGCAGGTTGACGTCGACACCGACGACGGCGCCGATCGCGATGATCAGCACGTCCTGGTAGCCGAGCTGCGGCCATCGGGATCCACGCCTCGGCGTGATCGGCCGCCGCTTCACCGCGTGCTGCGGGGGAGAATGAGCCGAGCCACCGGCCAATCAACCTCAACCGGGTCCACGCACCCGTTTCTACCGCAACCACTCCCCTGCGTCACGCCTTGCTATCGTTCCGGCGAACACCGGGCCGTGTCGCGCGGCCCGGTGAATCGCCCCCACTCCGATCTGGTCATTTCACAACCAGTCCGGATGTTCTTGGAATTTCAACTCATCGGGTGTCGGACTGCGCACAGGTCAGCGCGGCCCGGCCCGCCTCCAGCCGGGCCACCGGAATGCGGAACGGCGAGCAGGACACGTAGTCGAGGCCGATCTCGTGGCAGAAGTGCACCGAGTCGGGGTCGCCGCCGTGCTCGCCGCAGATGCCGAGCTTGAGGTCCGGCCGGGTCCGCCTGCCCTCCTCGGCCGCGATCCGCATCAGCCGGCCGACGCCCTCCCTGTCGACGGACTCGAACGGCGAGACCCCGAAGACGCCCAGGTCGAGGTAGTCGCCGAAGAAGGCGCTCTCCACGTCGTCGCGGGAGAAGCCCCACGTCATCTGGGTGAGGTCGTTGGTGCCGAACGAGAAGAACTCGGCGGCCTCGGCGATCTGCCCGGCCGTCAGCGCCGCCCTCGGCACCTCGATCATCGTGCCGATGGCCGCCCGCACGCCCGCCTCGGCGAGGATCCGCTCCGCCTCCTCCCTGACGATCTCCAGCTCCTGCACCGCGCCGACCAGCGGGATCATGATCTCCGCCCGGGCGCCCTCGACCCGCCGGGCCGCCGTGACGATGGCCCGCACCTGCATGGCGAACAGGCCGGGGATCGTCAGGCCGAGCCGTACGCCGCGCAGGCCGAGCATCGGGTTCTGCTCGTGCAGCCGCTTGACCGCCTCGAGGAGCCTGCGGTCCCGGTCGTCGGCCCCGTCTCCCGCCCGTTCTTCCGCGAGGGCCACCTTCACGGTCAGGTCGGTGAGGTCGGGCAGGAACTCGTGCAGCGGCGGGTCGATCAGCCGGATCGTCACCGGCAGCCCGCGCATGGCCGCGAAGATGCCGGTGAAGTCGCCGGTCTGCAGCGGCTCGAGCGCGTCGAGCGCGGCCTGCCGCTCCTCGGGCGTCGTGGCCAGGATCAGGTCCTCCACCAGCCGGCGCCGCTCCCCCAGGAACATGTGCTCCGTACGGCACAGCCCGATGCCCTGGGCGCCGTAGCGGCGGGCGCGGGCGGCATCGTCGGGGGTGTCGGCGTTGGCCCGCACGGCGAGCCGGCGCACGGAGTCGGCGTGGGTCATGATCCGGTCGACGGCCCGCACCAGCTCGTCTCCGGCGGGCTCGCCCTCGAAATACTTGGCGACCGGCGAGGCGGTGACCGGAACCTCTCCGAGGTAGACGGCCCCGGTGCCGCCGTCGATCGAGATCACGTCGCCCTCGTCGACGACGACCCCGCCGGGCGCGGTGAAGCGGCGGGCGTGGGGGTCGACCTCCAGTTCCTCGGCCCCGCACACGCAGGTCTTGCCCATGCCGCGCGCCACCACGGCGGCGTGGGAGGTCTTGCCGCCCCTGGAGGTGAGCACGCCGTGGGCCGCGATCATCCCGGCGAGGTCGTCGGGGTTGGTCTCCCGCCGCACGAGGATGACCGCCTCGCCCTGCCCGGCCAGTTCGACGGCCCGCTCGGAGCTGAAGACGGCCCTGCCCGCGGCGGCGCCGGGCGAGGCGTTCATGCCGGTGGTCAGCCTGCGGTTGCCGGCCGTCGCGGCGAAGCGGGGGAACATGAGCTGGGCGAGCTGGTCGCCGGTGACCCGGGTGACCGCCTCGTCCAGGTCGATCAGGCCCTCGTCCACGAGCTGGGTGGCGATGCAGAAGGCGGCGGCGGCCGTGCGCTTGCCGACCCGGGTCTGCAGCATCCACAGCGTGCCGCGCTCGATCGTGAACTCGATGTCGCACAGGTCGCGGTAGTGCCGCTCCAGCGTCGCCATGATGTCGAGGAGCTCGCGGTAGGCCTCCGGGTTGATGGTCTCCAGCTCCTGCAGGGGGACGGTGTTGCGGATGCCGGCGACGACGTCCTCGCCCTGGGCGTTGCGCAGGTAGTCGCCGTAGACGCCCTGGCGTCCGGAGCCGGGGTCGCGGGTGAAGGCGACCCCGGTGCCGGAGTCCGGGCCCATGTTGCCGAACACCATGGCGACGACGTTGACGGCGGTGCCGAGGTCGGCGGGGATGCGCTCCTGGCGGCGGTAGAGGATCGCGCGCGGGGCGTTCCAGGAATCGAAGACCGCCCTGACGGCGAGGTCCATCTGCTCGCGGGGGTCGGCGGGGAAGTCGCGGCCCGTGCGCTCCCGGACGATGCCCTTGAAGGTCTCGACCAGCCGCTGGAGGTCGGCGGCGTCGAGGTCGGTGTCGTCCCGCTCGCCCTTGAGCTCGTCCATCGCGTCCTCGAACAGCTCGCCGTCGATGCCCAGGACGGTCTTGCCGAACATCTGGATGAGGCGGCGGTAGGAGTCCCACGCGAAGCGGTCGTTGCCCGACTGCTTGGCCAGCCCGAGGACGGAGTCGTCGTTGAGGCCGATGTTGAGGACCGTCTCCATCATGCCGGGCATCGAGAACTTGGCTCCCGACCTCACGCTGACCAGCAGCGGGTCGTCCGCCTGACCGAGACGCTTGCCCATCCGCGCTTCGAGGGCGGCGAGGTGCTCGCCGATCTCCCCCTCCAGCCCGTCGGGCATGCCGCCGTGCCCCAGGTAGTGGCGGCACGCCTCGGTGGTGATCGTGAAGCCGGGAGGCACGGGGAGGCCGATGTTGGTCATTTCCGCCAGATTGGCGCCCTTGCCACCGAGTAGGTCTTTGAGGTCCTTGTTGCCCTCGGTGAAGTCGTAAACATACTTGGGCATGCGACGCTCCTTCGCCGGCTTCAATAAAACCGCGGACGCGGTCCGCAACCGGACTGTACCTAGGAAAAGCAGCACCAAACCTCACCCTTCGCCACATATGACGTCTAAGCAGGTAGAAGGCATCGCAGAGGTCTAATCCAATCAAAGAACGACCATTTTTCCGGTGATCGTAGAGTGGTATAAACCAATTTCGCGCCAAGGACGGCGTGAAGGTCCCGCAACGTGGGAGGGGAAATGGTTTAGACCATTGTCCGGTAAGGCGGAGTTCCGGTGAGTCGGCGATGCGGCCGAGGCGGCATGCGATATAAACGAGACACCCTCCGAATACAGTCGAACACGGAGGGTTGTCAGTGTCGCGAGCGTTGTCGCGAGGGGTTCCGGAGCGAGGGGTATCGGCGCGAGTGGCGACGGCGCGGGACATTACGGCACGGGAGATCGCGGCGCGGGGGATCGCGGCGCGAAGGGTCTGGCCGGTGATGGCGGCGGCGCTCGCCGGGCTCGGCGCGATGACGGCGACCGCCGGATGCGGGGGCGCCCGGGTCACCCCGGAGGAGTACGCGTCGAGCACGCCCTCCCTGCCTTGGAAGGCGTGCGAGGAGACGGCCTCCTCCTCCGGCTTCGAGTGCGCCACGCTCCAGGTGCCCCTCGACTACGCCAAGCCGGAGGGCAAGAAGATCGGCATCGCCCTGGTCCGGCTGCGGGCCACCGACCAGAACCGGCGAATCGGCTCCCTGGTCTTCAACTTCGGCGGTCCCGGCGGCTCCGGCGTCACGACGCTCATCAACGCGGCCCACGCGTTCTCCACCCTGAACAGCCGCTACGACCTCGTCGGCTTCGACCCGCGCGGCGTGGAACGCAGCAGCGGCATCCGCTGTCTCAGCGGCCCCCAGATGGACCAGTACATGAGCAGGGAGCCCAGCGAGAGCGTCGCGACCGAGACCAAGCTCGTCGCCGGTTTCGCCCAGGCGTGCGAGCGCAACGCGGGCTGGATCCTGCCGTACGTCGGCACGGTGAACGCGGCCCGCGACATGGAGTCGCTGCGCGCCGCCCTGGGCGAGCAGCGCCTGAACTACCTCGGCTTCTCCTACGGCACCCATCTCGGGGCGGTGTACGCCACCCAGAACCCGAAGAAGGTCGGCCGGATGGTGCTCGACTCGGCCGTCGACCCCTCCGTCAGCATGCTCGACATGGCCAAGACCCAGGCCCTCGGCTTCCAGAAGGCGTACGAGGACTACCTGGCCGACTGCACGAGGACGCGCACGAGCTGCCCGATCGGCGCGGACCGGGCGGCCGCGAACGCCACCGTACTGAAGCTCCTGCGCGACCTGCGCCGCACGCCGGGGAAGGTGGGGTCGCGCACGGTCACCGAGGACCTCGCCAGGGCGGGCATCACCCAGGCTCTGTACAGCAAGCTCAGCTGGCCGCTGCTCACCGAGGCGCTGGACGAGGGCAGGAAGGGCAAGCTCGACGGCCTGCTCGCCCTGGCCGACCAGTACGCCGGCCGGCAGCCGGACGGCTCCTACTCGACGCTGCAGTTCTCGCTGCCGGCGGTGCTGTGCGCCGACACCACCGACCGGCCCTCGGTCGCCCAGGGCGAGGACCTGGCCCGGCGGCTGGAGAAGCTGACGCCGGTATTCGCGGAGACCGCGATCAGCGCGGGATCGTGCAGCGTGTGGCCGGTCCCCGGCGAGGACACCAACAAGCGGATCGACGCCACCGGCTCCAATCCCATCCTCGTGGTCGGCGTCACGAACGACCCGGCCACGCCCTACCAGTGGGCGCCGCGGCTCGCCGCCCAATTGCGCACCGCCGTGCTGCTGACGCTGAACGGCGAGGGCCACGGCGCGTACGGCCAGCACCAGTGCATCGACGACAAGGTCAACGCCTACCTGCTGGAGGGGACCGTCCCGGCCAAGGGGACGCACTGCGGCTGAGCGCGCTCCCCCGCCCGTTCACACCGCCGCGCGCTCAGCCGCCGGGGCTCAGGCGCCGCTCACTGTGCCGCTCACTGTGCCGCTCACTGTGCCGCTCACTGTGCCGCTCACTGTGCCGTCCGCACGGCGCCGAGCCCGGCCACCACGTGGTCGACGATGCCGTACTCCCTGGCCTCCTCGGCGGTGAACCACCGGTCCCGGTCGGCGTCCGCCTCGATGCGTTCGAGCGGCTGACCGGTGTGGAAGGCGGTGCGCTCGGCCAGGCTCTTCTTCGTGTGCCGCATCTGCTCGGCCTGGATCGCGATGTCGGCCGCCGTGCCGCCGATGCCCCCCGACGGCTGGTGCATCATGATGCGGGCGTGCGGCAGGGCGTACCGCTTGCCCGGCGCGCCTGCGCACAACAGGAACTGCCCCATCGAGGCGGCCAGGCCCATGCCCACGGTGACGACGTCGTTCGGCACGTATTGCATGACGTCGTAAATCGCCAGACCGGCCGACACGGAACCACCGGGGGAATTGATGTAAAGGCTGATGTCCCGCGTGGAGTCCTCGGCGGTCAGCAGCAGCAGTTGCGAGCAGATCCGGTTGGCGATGTCGTCGTCGACCTCCTGGCCGAGCACGACGATCCGCCGTTCCAGCAGCTTACGGCCAAGATCGCCGGAGGCGAACCGGTCGGCGGCGGGGTCTCCCGAGCGGGCGTGGTGGTCCATCTGGTCTCCCTGTTCCGGTAGTCGAGTTATGCGGCGACATTAGTCCCGCAACCCGGGAAAGGGCGCATCCATTTCACCCTGAGCACATTTCGCCCTCAGCGCATTTCGCGCTGGGCGCATTTCGCCGCGGCGCCCCGCTTCAGGGCTCGGCCCGGAACGCCCGGCGGTAGGCACCCGGCGTCGTGCCCACGGCGGTGAGGAAGCGCCTGCGGAGGTTGGTGGCCGAGGAGAGCCCGGCACGGCGGGCGACGGCGTCCAGCGGCAGGTCGGAGGACTCCAGCAGGTCCCGGGCCGTGGCGATCCGCTGGGCGAGCAGCCACTGCCCGGGGCTGGTGCCGAGCTGCTCGGCGAACCGCCGGGCGAGGGTGCGCGCGGAGACGCCCGCGTGCGCGGCCATGTCCTCGACGGTCAGCGGTTCACCGAGTCTTGCGATGATCCACTCCAGCAACGGCGCGAGCGTGTCGTCGATCTGTGCGGGATGCGGCGCCGCCGAGTACTGCATCTGCCCGCCCTCGCGGTGGGGTGGCATGACCATGGTCCGTGCGATGTGTGCGGCATACCGGGCGCCCTGGTCGCGGCGGACCAGGTGCATGCACAGGTCGATGCCGGCCCCGGCGCCGGCGCTGGTGGCCACGTCGCCGTGGTCCACGTACAGCGGATCCGGGTCGACCCGGATGTGCGGGAAGCGCGCGGCGAGCTTGTCGGCCAGCGCCCAGTGGGTGGTCGCCCGCCGTCCGTCCAGCAGACCGGCGTGCGCCAGCAGGAAGGCCCCGGAGCAGATGCTCACCACCCGCGCGCCGCGGGCGTGCGCGCGGCGCAGTGCCCGGACGACCGCAGGCGAGGGCGGCTCGTCGACGGGCAGCCAGCCCGGGACGATCACGGTGTCCGCCCGGTCGAGCGCGTCCAGCCCGTCGGTCACGATCATGTCGTATCCGGCGTACGTCGCGACCGGGCCGGGGTGTTCCGTGCACACGCCGAAGGCGTACCGCACCGGAAGTCCCTGCCGCTCGATCCCGAACACCTGGGCCGCGCAGCCGAGTTCGAAGGTCGACTGCCGTGGACGGACAAGCGCCACCACTCGGTGCATGGCAGGAAAGTACCGCATGATGTCTTTCCTGACACTCGGCGCGGCCGCGGCCGCACGCCAGGCTGGCCCGCATGACGACAGAGCAGAACGCCTCCGCATTCGTGTGGTCCGCCGTCCGGGACACCCCGGCCCGTGAACTCTTCCCGGGCATCCGCGTGCGCCTGCTGTGGAGCGGGGACGGCGGCGCGAAGGCCGCCGTCCTGGAGATGGACCCGAACACGTGCTGGCAGGGAGTCGACGTCCACGAGCCGGGACCCGAAGAGGTCTTCGTGGTGTCCGGCACCTTCAACGACGGCTACCGGGACTACCCGGCGGGCTCCTTCATCCACGCTCCCGCGGGTTCGTCGCACATCCCGCAGACGACGACGGGCTGCACGCTGTTCCTCTTCTATCCCGAGGGCTAGGTCGAGTCCCCGGACATCGTCGGTGACAAGCGAGCGCCTTCCGGGGACCCCGAAAGGCGCTCGCCTGGCTCAGATGCGAGGCTCACTGAAGCGCCAGGGCCGGCATTCCCGCCGCGTCGAGCGACACGGTCGAAGGCAGGGGCTCAACTCCGGGTCGAGTTGCCGATGCCGATGACGGCCTGGCTGCTGCGGAGGAACGAGGCGGCGACGGTCGCCGGCCGGTCGAGGTATCCCGCGACCATGGCCCCATCGCGGATCAGCATCAGGTCGTCGGCGACCTCTCCGGAATTCGCGATGTCGAGCGGGGCGATGAGCTGTTCGAACGTCGTCTTGTTCCAGCGCCGATGCGCGTCAACGGCCTTGCGGATCGGGCTGTCCGGGTCAGGGTATTCGGCGGCGGCGTTGATGAAGGGACAGCCGCGGAAACCAGGCGCGCAGGCGATGACCCCGATCGCCTCGGAGATCACCCGCAGGGTGGCATCGACGTCGCCGTTGCCCTGCTTGATCGCCTCATCGATGCCGTCCCGCTCGAGTTCGGCGCGGCGTTCGAGGTAAGCGACGACGAGGTCGTCCTTGCTCTTGAAGTGTCGGTAGAACGTCACCTTCGTCGTGCCGGCGAGGTCGATGACCTTGTCGACGCTCACCGCGCGGAGCCCGTGCGCGTAGAACAGCTCGGTCGCCGCCTCAAGGAGGCGCTCACGCATGGGGCTGCTCATGCTCGAGATCATACGCGTCCCTCCTCTTCGTCCCTTGCGCCGGACCTCACCGCCGGGCTAGTGTCAGCGCCGGTAGAGTTACTAGTCATTCTACTTGCGTCCACTACTGAAAAGAGACAGAGGATGACCACCGTCACGGATACGAACGCCGGTCGCACTGCCACGGCGTTGCGGAACCTCTACCTGGTGCGATTCGGATTCGCCCTCGCCTGGGCGGCTCTGCTGCTCCTGACCGGGCCGGCTTCCGGCCCAGGGGGCGTGGCACTGCTCGTGATCTACCCGCTGTTCGACGTCGCCGCGGCCGTCATCGATCTGCGCTTCTCCAAAACCGCGCGCCCCGCCGCAGCCCTGTACGTCAACCTGGCCCTCAGCCTGCTCGCCGCCATCGGCCTGGCCGCCACGGCCGCCTCAAGCGTGCCCGCAACGCTGCGCATCTGGGGCGCTTGGGCGATCACCGCCGGAATCGTGCAGCTCATCGTGGCCGTCGGCCGCCGCAGGCTCGGCGGCCAATGGGCGATGATCCTCAGCGGGGCGATCTCCACGATCGCGGGGACGGGCTTCATCCTCCAGGCCGGTACGCCGACCGCATCGCTGACAAGCCTCGCCGGGTACGCGACCGTCGGCGGCGTCTTCTTCCTCATCTCCGCCCTGCGTCTGCACCGCACCGTCACGAGCATCTGAACCACCACGGACATCGTCGGTGACGAGCGAGCGCCTTCCGGGATCCCGGAAGGCGCTCGCGCCGCTCACGGCGCCAGGGCCTGGACCTCCAGCGGCGCGGTCAGCGCCCTGCTGCGGCCAGTTGCCGTAAGACCGCGTGGGCCCGGTCGGCCGAACTGGCAGGGGTCCAGCCGTCGTTGATCGCCGCGAGGCTCTCCCAGGAGGAACACGTACGACGTCGAGGCGGTCGCGTAGCGCCGGCAGGCGTAGCTGGACGAGGTGACGCAGCCGTCGGTGTCGTTGGCCGCGTAGACCATGTAGTAGACGCCGCCCCGCGTGAACATCCACGACGCCTCCCAGTAGTCGGTGAGGCCCTGCGGCGTGACGACCGAGCCATCCAGCTCGATCATGTTGGACTTGAGCTCGGCCGCCGGCACTCCCCGGTAGCCGTCGTACTCGATCAGCCCGTTACCGTCGTGGTCGTAGTAGGAGAGCCGGCCCTTGGCGTCGCCCTCGGCGTACTTGGCGAGATTGGCCGCGACGTCGGGCGGCCCGCCGTGGATCTGGTAACTGCGCCCGGCCGCTGTTGGACCAGTTGGCCGGGTCGCCTGTCCGGAAATCTCCGGACAGGCGCCTCGGCGCGATGATCAGTCGTTGAGGTGCTGGCGCAGGTACGACTCGACCTGGTCGAGCGCGACCCGCTGCTGGGCCATCGAGTCCCGCTCGCGGATCGTCACGGCCTGGTCCTCCAGGGTGTCGAAGTCGACCGTGATCGCGAACGGCGTGCCGATCTCGTCCTGGCGGCGGTAGCGGCGGCCGATGGCGCCCGCGTCGTCGAAGTCCACGTTCCACCGGCGGCGCAGCCGGGCCGCGAGGTCGCGGGCCTTCGGCGACAGGTCGGCGTTGCGCGACAGCGGCAGCACCGCGACCTTGACCGGGGCGAGGCGGTGGTCGAGGCGCATCACGGTCCGCTCCTCCATGACGCCCTTGGCGTTGGGCGCCTCGTCGACGGTGTAGGCGTCGAGGAGGAAGGTCAGCGTCGCGCGGTCCACACCGGCCGCCGGCTCGATGACGTACGGCACGTAGCGCTCGCCCGACTCCTGCTCGAAGAACGACAGGTCGGTGCCGGACGCCTTGCCGTGCGCGGTGAGGTCGAAGTCGGTGCGGTTGGCGATGCCCTCCAGCTCGCCCCACTCGCCGCCGGCGAAGTTGAAGCGATACTCGATGTCCACGGTCCGCTTCGAGTAGTGGGACAGCTTCTCCTTCGGGTGCTCGTAGAGCCGGAGGTTGTCCTTGTTGATGCCGAGGTCGACGTACCAGCGCAGGCGCTCGTCGATCCAGTACTGGTGCCACTCCTCGTCCGTGCCGGGCTTGACGAAGAACTCCATCTCCATCTGCTCGAACTCACGGGTGCGGAAGATGAAGTTGCCCGGCGTGATCTCGTTGCGGAACGACTTGCCGATCTGGCCGATGCCGAACGGAATCTTCTTGCGGGCCGACTGCTGGACGTTCAGGTAGTTGATGAAGATGCCCTGGGCGGTCTCCGGCCGCAGGTACGCCAGGCCCGACTCGTCCTCCACCGGGCCGAGGAACGTCTTCAGCAGGCCGCTGAACTGCTTGGGCTGGGTGAAGGCGCCCTTGTTGCCGCAGTTCGGGCAGGTGATGTCGGCCAGGCCGCCCGCCGGCTCGCTGCCGTGCTTGGCCTCGTACGCCTCGACGAGGTGGTCGGCGCGGTAGCGCTTGTGGCACGACTGGCACTCGGTGAGCGGGTCGGTGAAGGTGTCGACGTGGCCGCTGGCCTGCCAGACCTCGCGGGCGAGGATGACGCAGGAGTCGAGGCCGACGACGTCGTCGCGGCCCTGCACCATGGCCTTCCACCACTCGCGCTTCACGTTGTTCTTGAGCTCGACACCGAGGGGGCCGTAGTCCCAGGACGCCCGCAGGCCTCCGTAGATCTCGCTCGACGGGAAGACGAGCCCGCGGCGTTTGGCGAGGCTGACGATCGTTTCCAAGACGTCGGTGCGACGTGCCATCAGTGGAACTCCATCCGGCTGGGTGTCGGCGTTGAGATCGGGGTCAGCGGTGCGGTGCTCGCTGAAGCGGGCGGGCCGGCCCGGCCGCCGTGTCGCGGCTGCGGGACGTCCGGCCACCTGCCCGGATCCGTGCTCAAGCTTAGGGGAATCCGGCGCCCCCGCGCTCAAGCCTTGCCCACGGTCCCCGCGCCGGCTCCCTCGCCCGGGAGCGCGTAGACGCCCTCGAAGGCGCTGGGCTCGTTGATCATAAGGGTCATCAGCGGATACATCACCATGCGGGCCGCGGACAGGGCGCGCCGGTAGTAGCCCGCGCCCTCCCACTCGCTGACCACCGCCCACAGGGCCGGCTCGTCCACCGATCTGCCGATCTGCCCGCGCAGGTATCCCGGCTGCGCGGCCAGCAGGTCGAGGATGTCGCGCGCCTGGGCGGCGAACTCGTCGGCGCGGGCGCCCGGCACCGAGTAACGGATCACGGCGAGCATGCCGCCCAGCATGCCACCCCTCACGTACGCCCCGCCGGGGAGGGGGGCGGCGCGGGTGGAAGGAGCCCGCGGCGGACGGACAGGGCGAAGATTGGGGAGATGCGCACTAGGCTCGAACGCGTGGGAAGCGAAACCGAACCGCCGCGCCGTCAGGTGCCGGCCCATCCTCTGGCGAGGAAGCCTCCCGCCCGGGGGAACGCGGCGTCCCCGCGGGTGCGGCGGCCGCTGCCTCAGGGCGAGCAGTTCTTCACGCCCGGCGCGACCGGGCTGCGCGCGGCGGTCGAGCGCAAGAGCGCCGCACCGTTGGTCTTCCTGTTCCAGCAGCCCCGCTGGCTGGCTCCTGTGATCCTGGTGGCTCTGCTGATCGCCGGACTGGTGGTGCCCGACTGGCGTGGCGGGGTGGCCGTGCTTCCGGTGCTCGCGTTCATCGCCTGGCTGGCCTACCTGTCGTGGCCCTCGCTGCGTCCGGTGGGCCGGTTGCTGCGTGTGGCGGTCGCGACGTTCCTGGTCCTTCTCGCCGCCACCCGATTCGGCCTGATCTGACGCGAACCGGCCTAACCTGGTAGGTCGTAGGGCGAAGCCGTACACAGGAGTCCTGATGACGAAGAGCCGCGACGCCGTTCACGAGATCCTCCGCCAGAGCCGGGGGTTCCGCAGCGCGCAGGACGTGTTCGCCGAGATGCGCGCGGTCGGCTCGAAGATCGGCCTGACGACCGTGTACCGGGCGCTCCAGTCGCTCTCCGACGCCGGCCGGGTCGACGTGCTGCGCACGGACGAGGGCGAGTCGGTCTACCGGGCCTGCCAGACCGACACGCATCACCACCACCTCGTGTGCCGGGAGTGCGGGCGCACCATCGAGGTGGCCGGGCCTGACGTGGAGCGCTGGGCCGAGGTCGTCGGGGCCGAGCACGGCTTCATCGACGTCACCCACACCGTGGAGGTCTTCGGCACCTGTTCCTCGTGCGCGGAGGCGGCCGCGTCGCGCGTGGAGGCGGCCGGAAAGGGCTGACCCCGCCCCGCGCGGGCCGGCCGAGAGGTACGCTGCCTGCGCCGCGACAAGCCCGCCGCGACAAAAGGGAGATGGCGTGCCGTTCAGCCATGACATGGTGTACTCGCTGACGACGGTGGTGGACCTCATCAACACCGGCGCCGGCGAGCACGACGGGCTGGCCGAGGTCGGTGACCTGGAGGCGTTCGTCCGCAGGCGGGAGGTCAGCGGCGTCGGGGCGGTGACCCGGCGGGACCTCGCCGAGGTCCGGGCCCTGCGCGAGGAGTTCCACGCCGTGTTCACCGCGCCGGACCAGCCGACGGCGGTCGGCCTGCTCAACACGCTGCTGCAGCGCACCCGCATCACGCCGAGCCTCACCGAGCACGACGGCCATCCCCTCCACGTCCACTACTTCGCGCCGGACGCGTCGGTCGCCGAGCACCTGGCCGCCGACTGCGGCGTCGCGCTCGCCCACGTGCTGGTGGAGAACGAGCGGGATCGCCTGCGCACGTGCGCGGCGCCCGACTGCTCCCACGTCTTCGTGGACGAGTCGAGGAACCGCTCCCGGGTCTACTGCGACAGCCGCACCTGCGGGAACCGCATGCACGTCGCCGCGTACCGGGCCCGCCGCCGCGACGCCTCCTGACTCCGGGCCCCGCCACCGCACCCCGCCACCGCGCCGTGTCTCAGCGCCGTTGTCTCAGCGCCGTTGTCTCAGTGCCGTTGTCTCAGTGCCGGGCGGTGCCGGAGTTCTGGGCCACTTCGTTCGGAATCGCCCCGCCATACCTGCGGTCGCGCTTGGCGTAGATCTCGCACGCCTGCCACAGATCGCGCCGGTCGAAGTCGGGCCACAGCTGGTTGAGGAAGACCATCTCGGCGTACGCGGACTGCCAGAGCAGGAAGTTGGAGGTGCGCTGCTCGCCGGACGAGCGCACGAACAGATCCACGTCGGGGATCTCCGGCTCGTCCAGATAGCGGGCGAAGGTCTTCTCCGAGACCTTGTCGGGCTTGACCCGGCCCGCCGCGATATCGCGGGCGAGCCGCACGGCGGCGTCCACGATCTCCGCGCGGCCGCCGTAGTTCACGCAGAACTGGAGGGTCAGCGTGCTGTTGCCGACCGTCATCCGCTCGGCGTCCTCGAGCTCCTTGATCACGCTCTTCCAGAGCCGCCCGGGACGCCCGGCCCAGCGGACCCGCACGCCCATCGCGTTGAGCTGGTCACGCCGCCGGCGGATGACGTCGCGGTTGAACCCCATGAGGAAGCGCACCTCGTCGGGCGAGCGCCTCCAGTTCTCGGTGGAGAAGGCGTATGCCGACAGGTAGGGAATGCCGATCTCGATAGCGCCCTCGATGACGTCGAACAGCGACGCCTCGCCCATCTTGTGCCCCTCGGTCCTGGGCAGCCCGCGCGCCTTCGCCCAGCGGCCGTTGCCGTCCATGACGATCGCCACGTGTCGCGGCAGGAGGTCGCGCGGGATGGCGGGCGGGGTGGCACCGGACGGGTGCGGAGAGGGGGGACGGACCATGTACCGAGGGTATTGCGTCCGCACCGGTCCTCAGGCGCGGGAGACGTGCGGATCCCGTGCGGATTCGGTGCGCTCCCCACGTCACCGGGGGACGACCCCCGGACCCCCGCAAAGGCCGGTCAGATGACCCTCGCCTTACTTGCGGTCATCCGGCACGCGCACCCCCGGGGGACGACCCCCGGACCCCCGCAAAAGGCCGGTCAGATGATCCTCGCTTCGCTTGCGGTCATCTGACCCGGCCACTCTCGTTCCACGTGACGCAGCGAGCGGATGCCGTGCTCCAGGTGCCACTGCAGATACGCGGCGACCAAGCCGCTGCACTCGGCGCGGTGCCGGGGCTCGGAGGCGTCGGCCGCCGCCCAGTCGCCGCGCAGCAAGGCGATCATCAGCGCGATCGTCTCCGCGGCGGGCACCGCGGCGCCGGCCGGACGGCACGCGCCGCACACCACACCGCCGGCGACGATCGCGAAGGCGCGCACGGCCTCCGCGCCGCACCGCGCGCACTCCGACAGCGCGGGGGCGTAGCCCGCGACGGCCAGCGAGCGCAGGAAGAACGCGTCGAGCACCAGCCGGGCCTCGTGGCCGCCCTCGGCGAGCGTGCGCAGCCCGCCGACCAGCAGCAGGAACTGGCGCAGCGCCGGTTCCTTCTCCCCCACCGTCAGCCGGTCGGCCGTCTCCAGCATCGCGGTCCCCGCGGTGTACCTCGCATAGTCGGCCACGATCGCCTCGCCGTACGGATGCAGGGTCTCGACCTGGGTGATCACGTCGAGCGACCTGCCGCTGTGGAGTTGCAGGTCGACGTGGGAGAACGGCTCCAGGCGCGCGCCGAAGCGCGACATGGTCCTGCGCACGCCCTTGGCCACGCCGCGGACCTTGCCGGTGCGCCGGGTGAGGAGCGTGATGATGCGGTCGGCCTCACCCAGCTTCTGGGTGCGCAGCACGACGCCCTCGTCCCGGTAGAGGCTCACCCCGCCATCGTATGGGTGCGCGCCGGCGTCCGCCCCGCCGTACGGGCATCCGCCCCGTCGAGGGGCATGAATGGTGAAAATTCGGTAATGATCCGGCGACGATGCCGGGCGACGAACCCTCCCCAAGCTGTACATCCAGGGACCGTACGGTAAACCTGGGGTGCATCGGTTCAACCGAAAGGTCACTAAGCTTTGGCTTCCGGCGGACTTCCCCGCGCCGGTCAAGCCTGAGGGCCTGATCTCCCCCCGTTGCGTGAAAGGTTGCCATGACCCGCGTGGTCCTGCTGGGCGCCCCGCCCGGCCCGATCAGTCCCCCGCCGCCCGGCGGTCAGCCCGCCCTGTCCGCGGCCATCACGCTGAAATCGCTGCCCGGGGCCCCCTCCGCGTACGACAGGCTGCTCGCGCAGGCCGCCGCGCTGGACCCCGAGCCGACGACGATCGCCAGGCCGGGAGACGCCGCCGCCTACCGCAGGCCGTACGGCAGGGTCGTGGAGAGCCCTGACGTCGCAGGTGACCTGCGCGCGCTGGCCGACGCGGTCGAGGGCGCCGAGGAGAACCTGCTGATCCTGCCGGCCGACTCGCTGGTGCACGACGAGCTGATCTACCAGATCACCAAGGCCAAACGGGGGGCCATCGCACTGGTCGTCCGGCAGGAGCGGCAGGAGCAGGACGGGAACGAGCCTCCGGAGGAGGAGGTGCCGATCGAGGAGGCGGAGCCCGAGATCGGCGACAAGGTCATCGAGGGGCTGCCCCAGCGCACCCGTATCGGCCGGAGCCGGATCATCTCGGTCGGCACCGCCTACCACGCGGTGACCCGGCCCAACGCGGCGCTGCTCGGACCGCTGCACCTCCACCAGCGCCACCTGCAGACCCTCGCCGAGGTCGCCCGTGAGCTGGCCGACATGGCCCACCTGTTCGGCCCCGAGGACGACGTGACCGAGCTCCTCGTGCTCGGCCTGGTCCGGCGCGGCGTGTCGGTGGGCCGGCGGGGCCGCCGCGACCTGTTCTTCCGCCGCGTCCGCAGCCAGGCCGAGGCCGACGAGGCGCTGGCGGAGATGGCGGACTACGACGAGGACCGGGCCCGGCTGAACAACGCCGTGAAGGGCGCCGACGGCTTCTTCACCACGTTCTTCGTCAGCACCTACTCGCGCTTCATCGCCCGCTGGGCGGCCCGCCGCGGGCTCACGCCCAACCAGGTGACGCTGATCTCGATCGCCCTCGGCCTGCTGTCGGCCGGCGCGTTCGCCACCGGCACCCGCTGGGGGGCGGTGGCCGGCGCGGTGCTCATCTACTTCGCGTTCGTCTTCGACTGCGTGGACGGCCAGGTCGCCCGCTACGCGCGCAAGTTCGGCGTGCTCGGCGCCTGGCTCGACGCCACCTTCGACCGGTTCAAGGAGTACGCCGTCTTCGTCGGCCTCGCGGTCGGCGCGACGGTGTCCGGGCAGTTCGGCGACGGCGAGGGCGTCTGGACGCTGGCGCTGGTCGCGCTGGCCCTCCAGTCGGTCAAGCACCTGCTGGACTTCTCGTTCGGTGCGGCCAACCGGCGCAAGGCGCCCGTGCCGCTGCCCACGCTGGACCTGACGGTCGCCGACGACCGTCCGCTGCGGGAGGCGCTGGAGCAGCGCAGGGCGAGCCGGAGCACCGGCGTGCGCGGGCTGCTGAAGCTGTGGACCAAGGCCGGCAAGTTCCGCCCCGTCCACTGGGCCCGCAAGATGATCGTGTTCCCCATCGGCGAGCGTTTCGCCGCGATCGCGATCACCGCCGCGTTCTTCAACCCCCGGGTGACGTTCCTCACGCTGATCGTCTGGGGCGGCATCGCGGCCACCTACACCCTCACCGGACGTCTCCTGAGGTCGCTCGCATGATCACTCAGCCGCAGGCCATCACGCCGCTCCCCGACCCGGACGAGGAGCGCCGCCGCGTCCAGACCGCGCGCCTGCTCGCCTACCGCGACGACGGCCCGCTCGCCACCGCGCTGAAGGGTTCGCTCGGCCGGCTGCTGCCGCCCGTGCCCGCGACCGCCGTGGCGCTGATCGCGATCGTGGCGCTGGCCGTCGCCGGCGCCCTCACCGACGGCCCGATCCTGCTCGTGCCCGTCGCCGTGCTGCTCGTGCTGGTCCTGCCCACCGCCGGCCGCGACCACCTGGGCCGCTTCGACTGGCTCACTCCCCCGCTGCTGCGCGCGGCCGAGTTCCTGACGATCATCCTGCTCGGGCTGGCCGAGGACACGCCCAAGTGGCTGCTGTTCGTGCTCATCTACGTGATCGGCTACCACACGTACGACACCGTCTACCGCACCCGGCAGGGCATCTGGCCCCCCGCCTGGCTGTACCAGGCGGGGCTGGGCTGGGAGCTCCGCCTGCTGATCCTGGGCGTGGCCGCCGCCGCCGGATGGCTGACCCCCGTGGCGGCCGTCCTCACGGCGTACCTGCTCGTGCTGTTCACTGTCGAGAGCGTCACGAGCTGGGTCCGGCTCGACAAGGCCTCCGCGCAGGCCCAGGCCGACCAGGACCTGGAGCAGTCGCCCGAGGAGGCCGCCGAGCAGGTCACCGGCGAGGCCGAGCAGGGCTGACCGCACCGGCCCGGGCGTCGCGGCTCGGGCCGGTCTCGGCAGGCAGGCCGGTCAGGAGGCGGGAGAGGCGTCGAACAGCGCCCAGACGACCTTGCCCCCGCCGCGGGTGAGGATCCATCCCCACGCCGCGGTCAGCGCCTCGACCAGATGCAGCCCCCGGCCCGACTCCGACAGGTCGCTCCACGGCGAGACCGCGGGCACCCGGGCGCTGGCGTCGCTCACGCCGCAGCCGATATGAAAGCGGTGCTTCACCAGCCTCAGCCGGATCGGCGGGGCGTCCGCGGGGTCTCCAGGGGCGTGCCGCAGCGCGTTCGTCACCAACTCCGACACCACGATCTGCGCGTCCGGCACGAGGCCGGGAAGGCCCCAGCCGCACAAGGTCCTGGCGGTGAAGTCACGTGCCGCGGCGGCGGACGTGGTGCGCCCGCGAAAGGTGCACGTGGCCGACGGCGGCAGGGACAAGCCGGCGACGTCGTCCCGCTCGAACATCGAGGTCAACCACGGAGGCGCTGTCGCGGCTCCCGGGCCCGCCAGGTCTGCTGTCATCGCCGATCCCTCAGGTCTCACCCATTACATGATGTGAATTTCCCTGCCGTCGTGTATCTTGCCCTGTGCCTTGCGGATGCAAGCACGCGTGCACGTGCAAATGTCGCGCGTCCCCCGACTTTCCGTGGAAGTTCCCAGAAAAGACGGCCTCACCCCGGTCCGGTAGGATGATCAATCCGATTGATTCACCAGGAATTCTTCCGGGAGCGCCGCCGATGGAGCGATCGTGAACGCACAGGCGGACAGCGCCGCCCCCGTACCGGTAGGGATCGCCCGTGGCGGCCCGACGGCCCTGCGGCTGCTGCTCGGGGCCCAGCTCAGGCGGCTGCGCCGGCAGAGCGGCGTCACCCCCGAGGAAGCGGCCCGTGCCATCCGCGGCTCGCACGCCAAGATCAGCAGGCTGGAGCTCGGCCGGGTCGGATTCAAGGAGCGGGACGTCGCCGACCTGCTCACCCTCTACGGCATCACTGACCCCGACGACCGTGCCGTGCTGCTCGACCTGGCGCGGCAGGCCAACATCCCCGGCTGGTGGCACAAGTACAGCGACGTGCTGCCGGGCTGGTTCGAGTTCTACGTCGGGCTGGAGGAGGCGGCGTCGGTCATCCGCTGCTACGAACTGCAGTTCGTGCCCACGCTGCTGCAGACGCCCGAGTACGCGCGGGCCCTCGTGCTGCGGAGCAACGCGGGGCGGTCCGCCGACGACGTCGACCGGCGTGTGGACCTGCGGATGCGCCGGCAGGAGCGGCTGACCGGGCCCGAGGCGGCGACCCTGTGGGCCGTGATGGACGAGGGAGCGCTGCGCCGCCCGATCGGCGGCAGGAAGGTGATGCGGGCCCAGCTGGAACACCTCATCGAGGTGACGAAGCAGCCGAACATCACGCTGCAGATCGTGCCGTTCGACCACGGCGGGCACGCCGCGTGCGGAGGGCCTTTCACGATCCTGCGCTTCGATGCGCCCGAGCTGCCCGACGTCGTCTACCTGGAGCAGCTCACCAGCGCCCTCTACCTGGACAAGCCCGAGGACACCGAGGCGTACACGCAGGTGATGAACGCGGTGTGCGTGGACGCCCGCCCGGCCACGCAGACCGGCGCCTTCCTGGAGGAGCTGCTCGCCGACCTCGGGTGAACTACCTCCTGGAGAAGAACGCCTGGCAGGTCTCGGCGAAGGCGACCGCCCGGGCGGTGGGCCGCACGCCGCGCACCGAGGCGAGCACGACGTCGAGCGCGGGCACGTCGTCGCTGATCGGGACGCACGCGACCCGGCCGCCGTCGTAGGTCTGGTCGTTCTCGGCGCGCTGGTTGAGTATCGAGTAGCCGTGCCCGCCCGCCACCAGCGAGCGCGCCGTCTCGTAGCTCGACGTGCGGAACCGCACGCGCGGCTCGGTGGGGTAGATGGCCCGGAAGTAGTCGCGGCTGCGCGGCAGGTCCAGCAGGATCATCGGCTCGGCCGCCAGGTCCGTCAGCGACACCGTCTCGGCCCGGGCCAGGGGATGCTCCGGCGGCAGCAGCGCGTACGGCCTGGCCCGGGTGAGCGTCCGGATGTCGAGGTCGAGGGCGAGGTCGATGGCGTAGACGAGGGCGACCTCGCACCGCCCGTCGAGCAGGGCCGACTCCATGGCGGAGATCTCGCCCTCCGCGACGCTGACCCGCACCCCCGGGTACTTCTCGGCGAACTCGCGCAGCAGCCGCGACAGGTAGAACGGCGCGAGCGTGGTCAGGCAGCCGACGGCGAGCTCACCGGTCAGCGACCCCGCGAGGCCGCGCGCCGACTGGGCGAGCGCCGCGGCGTGGGACAGGAACTCCCTGGCCTCGACGAGGAAGCGCTCGCCCGCGCGGGTCAGCGACAGGCCGCGGGCGTGATGGCGGATCAGGAGCTGGACCCCCAGCTCCCGCTCCACCTGGGCGATGGCGGCCGAGATCGCCGACTGCGCCACCATGAGTTCTCTGCTGGCCGCGGTCATACTGCCGAGCTCGGCCGCGGTTACGAAGTAACGCAGCTGGACGAGGGTGAAGTTGACGTCCGCCACGCCACCCATTGTGACCGTCTACGTGCCCGGCGGCGCCCGCAAACCGGTATCAACTTCGAATGCCTTTTCCTACCCCTGATCAGGCGTTTTCCCTTTGGAAACGCCTGGTGCCCAGGGTAACGCCCAGGACGGCGAAGGCCAGGGACACGATGACCCCCCACAACAGGGCGGACGACGCGTAGGAACCGGCGAAGAGCGCGCGCAGCCCCTCGACCGCGTACCGGAACGGCGTGAGCCGCGACACCACGTCGAGCCAGGCGGGGGCGAGCGACATCGGCAGCAGCGCGCCCGACAGCAGCATCAGCGGGACCACCACGGTGGACATCACGGGCGCGAACAGCTCCTGCCGTATCGTGAGCGCCGCCGCGTACGACAGCGACGCCATGCCGACCGACAGCACGGTGGTCAGCAGCAGCGCCCCCAGCACCCCCGCGAGCGGCGCCCGCAGGCCCAGCGCGTACGCGGCCACGATGATCGCCACCGCCTGGACCAGCAGCACGACGCTGTCCCTGAGCACCCGGCCGAGCAGCAGCGTCACCCTGCTCACCGGCGTGACCCGCAGCCGTTCGAGCACGCCGAACCGCTGGTCGAAGACGATGGTGAAGCCCGCCATGCCCGCGCTCGTCAACCCGAGCTGCACCAGCAGGCCGGGCACGAGGACGGCCCACGAGCCCACGCCGCTGCGGTCGAACAGCGGGCCGAACAGCACGAGGTAGAGGAACGGCTGCAGGGCGCTGAAGACCAGGCTGAACTTGTTGCCGAAGGAGACGCGCAGGTAGTGCCCCGTCAGGGCGGCGAGGGCGGTCACGCGGCGGCCCCCTCGCGCAGCTCGCGGCCGGTGACCGCGAGGAAGACCTCGTCGAGCGTCCGCGCGCCGTGCTCGGACTTCAGCTCGTCGGGAGTCCCCTGGGCGACGAGCCGGCCGTGGTCGATGATCAGGACGCGGTCGCAGAGCGCGTCGGCCTCTTCCAGGTAGTGGGTCGTGAGGAAGACCGTCAGGCCCTCCTGCTCGCGCAGCCGGCGCACGTGGTCCCACAGGTTGGCGCGGCTTTGCGGGTCGAGCCCGGTCGTGGGCTCGTCGAGGAAGAGCAGCTCGGGCCGGTGGAGCAGGCCCATCGCGATGTCCAGCCGGCGCTTCTGGCCGCCCGACATCGTGACCGTCGTACGCTCCTCGACCCCGGGCAGGTCCAGCGCGGCGAGCAGGGTGGTCACCCGTTCGCGGGCCTGCTCCCTGTTCAGGCCGTACAGGCGGGCCTGGAGCACGAGCTCCTTCCCCACCGCGGAGAACGGCGCGAACGCGCCGCCCTGGGCGACGTAGCCGATGCGGCGGCGTACGCCCGCGGGGTCGGCGAACAGGTCGGCGCCCGCGACCGTGGCGGTGCCGGAGGTCGGGCGCAGCAGCGTGGTCAGCATGCGCAGCGTGGTGGTCTTGCCCGCGCCGTTCGGTCCGAGGAAGCCGACGATCTCTCCTGCGGAGACATCGAGGTCGATCCCCCGGACGGCCTCGACCGGGCCGAAGGTCTTGGTGAGCCCTCTGGCGTGAATCATGGCGAGTAGAGTAACACCAAATTTGGAGTCACTTAAAGATTGTGTCCGCCCTTACAATCGAGAGCGTGGAAGAGGGCCTGCGGGAGCGGAAGAAGCGGGAGACCCGGCAGCGCATCGCCGACATCGCGATGGGGCTGTTCCTGCAACGGGGGTTCGACAACGTCACGGTGGCCGAGGTGGCCAGAGCCGCCGACGTGTCGGTCAACACGGTGTTCAACTACTTCCGCACGAAGGAGGACCTGTTCCTCGACCGCAGCGAGGAGACCGAGGACCTGCTGGCCCGGGCCGTGCGCGAGCGCCGCGCGGGCGAGACGGCGGTCGAGGCGGTGCGGCGCGACTTCTTCGAGGCCCTCGACGCCGGCGACTGGCGTTACGGGATGAGCGAGGGCCTGGACCTGTTCGTGCAGCGGGTCAGGGAGAGCGTGGCGCTCCAGTCGCGGGTGCGCATGCTGGACGTCAATCGGGAGGATCGGCTCGCCCGGACGCTCGCCGAGGAGACCGACGCCGATCCCGAGGACCTGACCCCCTGGCTGGTGTCGGCGCAGGTCTGCGCCACCGTCCGCGCGCTGACCCGCCACTTCGCGATCCGGCAGATGGCCGGCGAGGATCCGGCGCTGATCAGGGCGGACATGAGGGAGCAGGCCGAGCGCGCCTTCGACCTACTGGAGCGCGGGATCGGCGGCTACTGCCCGCGGCCGGAGCCCGGATCGCTCAGCGTGCCGCAAGCCGGCGAGCGCTCCACACCAGCGCCTCGGTGACGCGGGCCTGCGACAGGCCCAGGGTGTGCCGCTGGAACTGGTAGACCTCCGGCGCGAGCGGCGCCAGCACGGCGTCCGCCAGTCCCTCCGGGTCCGGCACTCGCGCCTCGGTCAGCAGCATCCGCACGTGCGCGCGCCAGAAGCGGTAGGCGCCGGTGCCGAACCGCGCGCTCCCGGTCTCGGCCCCGAGCACGAGATGCAGGTGACGCTCCAGCAGGTCGATCAGGGCGACATAGAACGCGGCGAGCCGGTCGGCCGGTGAGGCTCCCGGGCCGAGCGGCGGCGGGCCGTTGAGGATGTGTCCCTGCACCTGCCGCTCGTGCTCGTCCAGGAGGGCCGTCGCGATCGACGCGGGGTCCGGATAGCGCCGGTAGAGCGTGGCCCGCCCCACCCCCGCCGCCCTGGCGATCTCGTCCATCGTGACGTGCCGGGCGTCCCTCGTCGCGAAGAGCTGTTCGGCCGCCTTCAGCACGCGCATGCGGTTGCGCGCGGCGTCCGCCCGCTCCCGCACCGGCGCCGGGCGGCCCGGCTCGAGGTCGAGCACGGGCAGTTCCCGGCCGATGTCGGCCGGCATGGTCCCTTCCGACGGAACGCGGCCGTTCCTCCGGTTTCCGCCGGGATCCATAAACCCGTTGGTCATGAGGACATGGTAGCCCCCCGGTCGAACTATGTGGACATCGCGTCCAGTTTGTCTTACGCTCATCCGGACACCATGTCCGGTTCTGCTCCGGCTACTCGAAATCCGGTTCTTTAGAAGAGGGATCGCGATGCATGCCCTGTTCCTCGCCTCGGCACTGCTGGTCGGCTGCTTACTGGCAGTGCAGGCCTCGGTGAATCTCCAGCTCAACAAAGCCGTGGGGACGCCGTACGGCGCCTCGACCCTGCAACTGGGCGTGGCGACGGCCCTGCTGGCGCTCCTCGCGGTCGCCGTCGGGACGATCGGTGCGGTCCGCCTCGCGCCCGGCGTGCCGGTCTGGCACCTGCTCGGAGGTCTGGCCAGCCCGCTCTACATCACCAGCGGGATCCTGCTCTTCCCCCGCCTCGGCGCGCTGGCGGCGGCGGGCCTGTTCGTGACCGGCCAGATGTTCGCGTCGCTGGGGCTGGACCTGTTCGGCCTGCTCGGCATCGCGCGCAAGCCGCTCAGCGTCGGCATCGCGCTCGGCGCGCTCGCGGTCCTCGCCGGCATCACGGTCATCATCCGCGGGCAGCGCCCGCCGCAGTCGGCGCCCGCGGCGGGACCGGCGACCGGTGGCGCCCCCGGCACACCCGGCGCTCCGACCGGCGGCGGGACGGCCACCGTCACCGCCCCCGCGCCGGCGGCCGTACGCAGGAGCGGCGGCATCGGCCAGGGCGGCTGGATCCTGCTGGGCATCGTGGCCGGCGCGGTCCTGCCCGTGCAGGGAGCGGTCAACGCCGCGCTGCGCAAGGACATCCAGGCGCCGGTGACCACCGCGATGATCAGCTTCATCGTGGCCACGATCACCATCGCCGTGGTGCTGATCGTCCTGCTGGCGACGCGCCGCACCCCCCGGCCGCAGCTCAGCGGTCTGCGCACGATGCCCTGGTGGGGCTGGCTCGGCGGCGCCTGCGCCGCGGCGTACGTCACCGCGACCTTCACGCTCATCCCCACGATCGGCGCCGCCACCACCGTGGCGCTGACCGTGACCGGCCAGCAGGTCGCCTCGGCCGTGATCGACAACTACGG
Organism: Microbispora sp. NPDC046973; assembly: GCF_040644495.1. Lineage (NCBI taxonomy): Bacteria > Bacillati > Actinomycetota > Actinomycetes > Streptosporangiales > Streptosporangiaceae > Microbispora > Microbispora sp. NPDC046973. The sequence continues at coordinate 52,759 of NZ_JBEYWQ010000039.1, forward strand.
CTTCCTGCGGCTGCCCCGGCGCCCGCTCACCGCGCCGCGTCTGTCCGGCCTCGCCCTGCTCATCATCGGCTCGGTGCTCGTCCAGCTCACCTGAGCGAACTCACCGCGGAAAGGACCCCCCTCCATGACCTCCTATCTGCGCAGCACGTACGAGGCGACGGCCGGTGTCACCACGCTGCCGTCGTCCCTCCCCATCACCGGCGCCGGCGTGCTGCCGGTGAACGCGTACCTGATCCGCGGGCCGCAGCCGATCCTCGTCGACACCGGCATGGCGATCGACCGCGGCTACTTCGAAAAGGCCCTGTGGTCCCTGGTCGACCCGGCCGACCTGCGCTGGATCGTGCTCACGCACGACGACAGGGACCACGCGGGCAACCTGAAGGAAATCCTCATGGCGGCGCCGCAGGCCAAGGTCATCACGAACGGCCTGGCCGTCGCGCGGCTCGGCGAGGAGTGGGACGTGCCCCCCAACCGCGTCCTGCAGGTCAACCCCGGCCGCACGCTGGACCTCGGGGGCAGGATCGTCTCCCTGCTGCGCCCGCCCGCCTACGACTCACCCTCGACGCTGGCCCTCTACGACCACACCACCAGCTCGCTGTTCAGCGCGGACAGCTTCGGCGCGATCCTGCCGACGCCGGCGGAGGACGCCCAGGACGTCCCGGAGAGCGACTACCTCGCCGGGATGGCCCTGTTCACCAGGGCCAACGCCCCCTGGACCGCACTGGCCGACCCGGCCAAGTTCGACGCCGTGCTGGACGACCTGGTCCGGCTCGCTCCCCGGCACATCCTCAGCTCGCACGGCGCCACCGTCGTGGAGCGCACCGAGACGCTCGTGAAGACCCTGCGCGAGGTGCCCTCCATGACGCCGTGGCTGCCGGACGAGGACGTGCTGGTGGAGGCCGTGCTCGCCAAGCACGAGGGGGCCCCGCTCAGCGCCGACGCGGCCTGAGCGCTACGAGGCACGACACAAGGAGAACGTCGATGACGACGACACTGACCCCGGAACCGGGCACCATCATCATCTTCTCGGACATCTGGTGCTCCTTCGCGCACATAGCCGTGCACCGGCTCCACAAGACCCGGGAACGGCTGGGCCTGACCGACCGGGTCCGGTTCGACCACCGCGCCTTCCCTCTGGAACTGCTCAACGACGCGCCCAGTCCCCGGCCGGGGACCGACAGCGAGGTGGGCAGGATGGCCGCGCTGGAGCCCGACGCGGGCTGGCAGCTGTGGCAGGCGAAGGACTGGCTTTACCCGTCCACGACGCTGCCCGCGCTGGAGGCCGTCCAAGCGGCCAAGGAGCAGGGGTTCACGGCGTCGGAGCAGCTCGACCTGGCGCTGCGGAAGGCGTTTTGGGCCGAGTCGCGGTGCATCAGCCACCGAAAGGTCATCCTGGACGCCGCCGCGTCCACCGGCGCCGTGGACGTGGACGCCCTGGCGGCCGCGCTCGACGACGGCCGGGCCCGCAGGGCGCTGTCCGAGCAGGCCGCCATCGCGGCGACCGACCGGGTGAACTGCAGCCCGCACCTGTTCCTTCCGGACGGCACCGACCACGCCAACCCCGGCATCGAGGTCGGCTGGGTCGGCTCGTACGGCATCGGCTGGCCTGTCGTCTCCTCCGACGATCCGAGCGTGTTCGAGGACATCCTGAAGCGCGCCGCCGCCTGACCGAAGCGCCCTCCCAAGGCATCCGGCACGGTTTCCGGGCACAACAGAACAGCCCCCCTGCGGGGCGAACAGAACGCCGGCGGACCCGGGCGGCCCGCCGGCGCAGCACGCGACCGGCTCTTCGATCGGCGCGCGCCGGGACGTCGACGCGCGCCGATTATTTATGGACGAGCCCCATTCCTGGGATAATCGACGCGAATTACGATTACTCAGAGTCAACGTCCGGTGACGCGAAACCCGGACCATTGTGGAAATCTGGAAAGAAGCATTTCCCACCTCACCCGTTGACGTCCGTCGTAAGTGAGACGTACCTTTCTATCGCACTGCCCAGCACGGGCAAGAATCGGGAGTGACGTTCCTCCCTGCTTCTCCGCACCAAGGAGCTCGCGGCTAAGCCGCCGCCTCCGACGCATGTCTTCCCGCACCACTCTTGCGCTACTCCATGTCTCGCACCAGTGAAGGGATCTGTCATGAACAATGTCGGTACGGAAATCGAAGAGACGCCGCTCAGCGCGTCCGAGGCGCCGGACGTGACCGCGTTCGTCGACCTCACCCAGCACGAGATCCAGGCCCTGAAGACCCGGTGGAACCTCGCCGACGCGCACACCCACCAGCGCCAGTCCCCCGGCCAGGACAAGATCGTCTCCCGGCTCCCCGACCTGTGGTACGAGGCCGAGGAAAACCAGCAAGCGTATTTTGAGCGCCGATTCATCGACGCCTTCTTCCGGCTGCACAGGCAGCCTACCGCAGCGGCCGCCGGCAAAACCTGGCTGTCGTATTCGGCCAGCGTCTCCACAATGGTCGCCGCCATGTACCTGATGCAGCGGAACATGTCGGTCGGCCTCATCGAACCGTGCTTCGACAATCTCGTCGACCTGCTCAAGCACATGCGGGTCGAACTCACCGCGCTGCCGGAGGAGTCGCTCGCCGATCCCGCCCGCATTTACGAGAACCTGAGCACGCTGGAAACGGACGCGCTCTATCTGGTCGACCCCAACAATCCGACCGGATTCAGTCTCCTGCAGTACGGGATGGACGGATTCCGCGAGGTCATCCGCTACTGCAAGGACAACGGCAAGCTGCTGATGCTCGACCTGTGCTTCGCGTCGTTCGCGCTGTGCGACGAGAAAATCGGGCGCATCGACATCTACAAGCTGCTGGAGGAGTCGGGCGTCTCGTACATGGCGCTGGAGGACACCGGCAAGACCTGGCCGGTGCAGGACGCCAAGTGCGCGATGCTGACGGTCAGCGACGACATCAAGGAGGACGTCTACAACATCCAGACGGCCGTCCTGCTGAACGTCTCGCCGTTCGTCCTCAACTTCCTCACCCAGTACGTCGAGGACTCCATCGAGGACAACTTCGCCTCGGTGCGCGACGTCATCACCGACAACCGGGCGATGGCCGTCAAGGCCGTCGAGGGCACGATCCTCGAGTACGTCGAGCCCGTGGTGAACACGAGCGTCGCGTGGTTCCGCATCAAGCCGGAGAACCTCACGGCGAGCGAGCTGCAGCAGCGGCTGCTGGAGGACGAGATCTACGTGCTGCCCGGCACGTACTTCTACTGGAACGACCCCGCGAAGGGCGAGCGCTACATCCGCGTCGCCCTCGCCCGCCGGCCGGGCACCTTCGCCTGCGCGATGCACCGGATGCGAGAGGTGCTGCTCGGCTATGAGCGGTGAGCCCTTCCTCGACGCCGCCCTGTTCATGGGCATGCACAGCCGCGACGACGAGGTCCGGCGAGGGTGCAAGCGCTTCTTCACCGAGCGCCTGTCCGGCGGCCACGTCCTGATGAGCCTGGAGCACGTCGGGCGGTGCGACGACCTGGTCTGGCGGTATCCCCGCCAGGTGCAGGACGAGTACTACCCGTTCATGGACAACCTGCACTCCGACATGGCCATCGACCGCATCGGCTACGAGGAGCAGGACCTGCGCCTCGCCCTCGAGGCCGGAGTGCTGTCGGACCTTCCGCTGCACGAGCGGCTGCTCGTGGCGATGGCGATGCGCCGCGACACGGTCGTGGTCACGGCCAGCCCCCGGCTGAGCCTGCGCCCCGACCTCCCGGTCCGGCCGGTGGAGCCGGCGAAGCCGGCCGATGACGAACCGGTGTTCCCTGCGCCGCTGGAACGGCTCTACGAGCGGTCCTTGGCCCTGCGAGTCGACGTCGACGACCTGTGAGGTGACCCGTGAATCCAGCAAAGCACTCGGGGACGATCGTCCCCCTGGTCACGCCCCTGACCGAGGCGGGCGAGGTGTCCGAGCCGAGCGTACGGCGGCTCGTCGGGTCCCTCAGGAGCGAGGTCACCGGGCTGATGCCGGCCCTGTCGACCGGCGAGGGGTGGAAGCTGTCGGATCGGCAGTGGCACGACGTGGTCGCGTACACCGTCCGCCACTCGGACGGGCTGCCCGTCCTGGCCGGCGTGCAGTCGCCGACCACCGAGGAGGTGATCGCCAGGGCGAAGGAGGCCCAGGCCCTCGGTGTGGCGGCCATCGCCGTCACCACCCCCTTCTCGCCCGACCTGACGCAGGAGGAGATCTACGAGCACTACCGGGCGATCAGGGAGGCCGTGCCGGTCCCGCTGTTCGTCTACAACGAGAAGGCCCTGTCGGGCAACCAGATCGAACTGGACACCCTGGTGCGCGTCTGCGCCCTGCCCGGCGTCGCCGGCATCAAGGAGTCCAGCGGGTCGGCCGAGTTCACCAGGAAGCTCGTCGCCGCGGTCCCCGAGATCCCGGTGTTCGAGGGCTGGGAGAACCTCCTGCACGAGGTGACGGGGCCCGGCGGCGTCGCCGGGTTCATCGGTCCCCTGGCCAACCTGGAGCCCGGCCTCGCCAACGCCATGCTGGTCCAGCCGTCCGCGCAGCGGCAGCGGGAGATCGACGCGACGTGCGAGCGGTACGGCCTGTTCAACGACGACTGGTACCGGCATCTGAAGAAGGAACTGCATCGCCGCGGGGTCATCGACACCGACGCGGTCGTCGAGGAAGCGGGGTGAGCGGGATGTTGGAGGTCCGCCCCGGAGACTCCGCCCAGAAGCGGCTGTACGTCTACAACCGCTCGGTCCTCACTCCCGACAGGTGCGCGGAGCTGTGGGAGATCGAGCGCGACTGGGTGGTGCGTCTCGCCGCCGAGCACGAGGAGCGCGCTCCCCGCTTCGGGTTCCGCATCGAGCTGATCGACGCGCTCCACGACCTGCTGGCCAAGGAGCAGGCCAACCCCTCCGGCGACGAGCGCTTCCTCGCGGAGGAGGCCACCCTCGACCAGTTCAAGACGGTGGTCGCGGAGTTCGCCGTCGACGGCCTGGTGGAGTCGCAGTCCCACATCGGGATCCTGCGCCGTCTGCCGCCGAGGGCGCGCATGGCCGTGCTGCGCGTGCTCATCGACGAGTTCGGCTGCGGCAACGACGACATGGAGCACTCCCGGCTCTACCGCGACCTGGTGACCGAGCTGGACATGCCCGCCGACCTGGAGCACTACGTGGACCGGGCCGGAGACGCCAGCTTCGCGTACGTCAACCTGTTCCACTGGCTGGCCGACCGGGCGCCCGCGCCGGAGTACTTCCTCGGCGCGTACGCCTACTTCGAGGCCAGCGTGCTGTACGCCTTCAAGCCCTTCGCGGCGGCGGCGAAACGGCTCGGCATCCGCAACGACCGGTATTACACAGAACATTTGTACATCGACAGCTTCCACTCCAAGCAGATGCAGACCGCGATCCGGGCGCTGGGCGAGCACCGCGAGGTCGACCTGACGAAGGTGTGGGCCGGCGTCACGCTGACCAGCGCCGTCATCGCCGAGGCCACGGCGGCGGCGGTGGACAGGGCGAGGAAGGTGCCCGCATGAGCGAGGACACGGACCGGCCTGTCTCGCTGCGCCAGATCGCGCCCGACCTCCTGCTCATCGAGGTGGCGGGCAGGCGGGTGCTGACCCAGGCCGAGTGTCCCCACCGGAGGGGGCGGCTGCGCTACGGCTACCTCAACGGGCGGACGCTGCGGATCACCTGCCCGCTGCACCACTCCACGTTCGACCTGCTCACCGGCCGGCAGGTGGCCGGCCCGCCGTGCGGGTCGCTGCGCGTCACGCTGCTGCCCGAGGACGCCGCGTCTCCTCGGTCGGCGGCGGAGGCGGCGGCGTACGCCGAGGCCGTCCGGCCCGAAGCGGGTGCCCCGTGACCACCCGCGAGCTGCCCACCCAGGTCACCGGGCAGAGCACGCGGGTGGAGGCGCACGGCGTCGACCGGATCCCGGACGGCGAGCGCACCGCCTCACCGCGCGAGTTCCTGTGGATCTGGCACTCGGCCCAGTTCTCGTTCGGCACGGTGGTGCTCGGCTCGGTGCCGGTGAGCTTCGGCCTGAGCTGGACGGCCTCCGTCACCGCGATCCTGGTGGGGCTGCTGATCGGCACGGCGGTGTTCGCACCGCTCGTGCTGTTCGGCAAGCGCACCGGCGCGAACGACGCGGTGTCCAGCGGCGCCCACTTCGGGGTGCGCGGCCGGGTCGTCGCCAACGTCATCACGATCGTGGTCGCGATCGGGTTCTTCTCGATCGCGGTCTGGACGGGCGCCACGGCAATCCTCGCGGCCGGACAGCGGGTGCTCGGCACCCCTGCCGGCCCGGCCGGGCTGGCCGTCACGATGCCGCTGATGGCGCTGGCCGTCGTGGTGGTCGCGGTGTACGGATACGGCGCGCTGCTGGCGACGTACAAGGTCATGACGGTGATCGGCGGGCTGGTGCTGCTGGCGCTGGTCGTGGTGCTGCTGCCCGGTTTCGACGCGGCGTACGCGGGCGGGCCGTACGCGCTGGGCGACTTCTGGCGGACCTGGCTGCTGGCCGTGTCCTTCAGCGCCACGCTGCCGGTGTCGTACTCGACGTTCCAGGGCGACTACAGCCGCTACCTGTCGCCCCGGGTCGGCGACCGGGCGGCGGTGGCGTACAACGGCGCGGCGATGTACGTGAGCAACGCGCTCGCGCTCGTCGGCGGCGCCTACGTCACCACGATGCTGAAGGACGGCTCGGCGCCCTGGATCCTCGGGGTGGCCGACGTCGTGCCCCGCTGGTTCGCCGTCGTGGTGATCGCCTTCGGGTTCGCCGGCACGCTGCCGCAGGCGGCGCTGTGCCTGTACGCGGCGGGGCTGTCGGCCAACTCCATCCTGTGGCGGCTCCCCCGCGCCGCCGCGACGTGGCTGATGTGGGCGCTCGGGGTCGCCACCCTCTACGTCGGGGCGATCGTCTTCGACGCCATCGAGTCGATCTCGACGTTCGTGCTGATCCTGCTCGTCCTCGTCTCGCCGTGGACCGCGATCATGCTGGTGGGGCTCGCCCTGCGGCGGGGCCGCTACCACCCCGACGACCTGTACGGCTTCGCCCGGCCCGGCGATCGTGGCCGTTACTGGTTCACCGGGGGGTTCAACCTCCGGGCCCTGGGGGCGTTCGTCCCCGCGGTGCTCCTGGGGCTGCTGTTCGTGGACAACACGATCTACACCGGCCCCTTCGCCCGCCTGGCGGGCGGGGTGGACCTGAGCTGCCTGGTGCCGTTCTGCACGGCGGCGCTGCTCTACGCCGCGCTGTGCCGATTGTTCCCCGAGCGGACGGCTCTCGCGACCGGAGGTGATGTGAGTTGAACAGAGATCCGCGACTGCCCGGCTCGCCCGACACGATCGTGATCTTCTCCGACCTCAACTGCTCCTTCGCCCACCTGGCCGTCTACCGCCTGCACGAGGCGCGCCGGCGGCTCGGCCTGGAGGGACGGCTGTGGTTCGACCACCGCTGCTTCCCGCTGGAGCTGTTCAACCGCACGGTGAACGAGCGCCCGGGAGTGGACTCGGAGGTGTCGGTGGTCGGCGCGCTCGACCCCGCCGCCGGCTGGCGGCTGTGGCAGGGACCCGACTGGACCTACCCGGTCACGATGCTGCCGCCGCTGGAGGCCGTGCAGGCGGCCAAGGCGCAGAGCCTGCACGCCTCGGAACAGCTCGACCTGGCGCTGCGCCGGGCCTTCTGGGCCGAAGGCCGGTGCATCTCGCTGCGGCACGAGATCCTCGATATCGCGGCCTCCACCGAGGCGGTCGACGTCGAGGCGCTGGCCGAGGCGCTCGACGACGGCCGCGCCCGGCGCGCGGTGATGGATCAGTTCGAGACGGCCCGGCACGGCCGGGTCAACTGCAGCCCCCACGTGTTCCTGTACGACGGGACCGACGTCGCCAATCCCGGCGTGCGGGCGCGGTGGGTCAACGGCGACTTCGGCGTGGGCTTCCCGGTCATCGAGGCCGACGATCCCACCGTCTACACGGATCTGCTGGCGAGGGCGGCCGAACTGATCTGCGAGGCGGCGGCCTGACAGACCGCCGCCGTGGAGAGGGATGGACTTGGTGCCGTTGTTGGAGTGCACGTTCGAGCCGGTCAGCAGGCGCGTGTCGCCGCTCGTGCCGTACTTGTCGATGTGGGTGCCGTCGAGC
>NZ_JBEYWQ010000040.1:0-59279 GCF_040644495.1 Microbispora sp. NPDC046973
GGCCCGCGCCTCGTCCGTGCCGTACGGCGGGGACGAGGCGCGGGCCGCGGACGGCCGGCGCCGTTCCTACGGCCTGGGGCTCGCCACCTGCGGCGCCAACCCCAAGGCCGCGGTGTTCGCGATGTCGTTCCTGCCGCAGTTCGTGCCCCAGGGGGCCCACGTGCCGCTGACGCTGACGATGCTCGCGGTGATCTGGGTGGTGGTGGACGTGATCTGGTACGTCGGGGTGATCTGGCTGATCGGCCGGGCCGGTGCCGTGCTCGGCAGGCCCGCGGTCCGCCGCCGTCTGGAACAGGTGTCGGGGACGGTCCTTGTCGCCCTCGGCGTCCGCGTCGCGCTGGAGGCCCGATGACGGTCTGGCACGAGGAACGGGGCTCCGGTGAGCCGGTCGTCCTGCTGCACTCCAGCGTGGTCGACTCGGGCATGTGGGACCCCCAGTGGCAGCCTTTGGGGGAGCGGTTCCGTGTCATCCGGCTCGACTTCCGGGGACACGGGCGCACCCCGTGCACCGCGGAGGGGCCGTACTCGGACGCCGCCGACGTCGCGGACCTGCTCGCGGCGCTCGGACTGCGCCGGATCAGGCTCGTCGGATCGTCGTACGGCGGGCGGGTCGCGCTGGAGCTCGCGACCGGGCATCCCGATCTCGTCTCGCGGCTCGTGCTGCTCAACGCGGGCTGTGGCCTGCCGCCGACCCCCGACCTCGAGGCGTTCGGGGCGGAGGAGGACCGGCTGATCGAGGCGGGCGACGTCGGGGGAGCGGTCGACCTCAACGTCCGCACGTGGCTGGGTCCCGAGGCGGACGAGCCGACCAGAGCGCGGGTCGCGGCGATGCAGCGGCACGCGTTCGAGGTGCAACTGGCCGCCGATCCGCAGCCCGAGCGGCGCAGGGAGCCGATCGACCTGACGGTGGTCACCGCGCCCACGCTGGTCGTCACCGGCGGCCACGACCTGCCGTACTTCCGGGAGAGCGGGCGGCACATAGCGGAGGCGCTGCCCGACGCGACACTGCTCGACCTCGACTGGGCGGGTCACCTGCCGAGCATGGAACGCCCCGCCGAGATCACCCGCCTGCTGATCGGTTTCCTTTCCTGATCTACTTTGTAAAGGCGCCCGGTCGTTAGAGAAACAAGATCAACTTCAAAAACAAAAACCCTCCAAAACAGGAGACCCCGGCACGCACCTCGTGCCGGGGCCTCCTGGCCGGTCAGTGGTTGACCGTGCTCATTCCGGCCGGGTTGTACCGGTCGCCGGCGACCTGACCTGCGAGGGAGTCGAGCGCGTCCAGGTGCTCCGGCTCGAACTTGATCTCCAGGGCAGCGGCGTTCTCCTCCAGCCGGGCGATCCGCTTGGTGCCGGGGATCGGCACGACGTCGTCCCCACCCCTGGTGAGCACCCAGGCGAGGGCCACCTGGGCCGGGGTCGCGCCGAGCGCGGTGGCGATCTCGCCGACCTTGGTCACCAGGGCCCGGTTGGCGGCGAAGTTGTCGCCCTGCCAACGGGGGTTGTGGTGACGGAAGTCGTCACCGGACAGGTCCCCGGTGCTCGTGAACGCACCGGTCAGGAGGCCGCGGCCGAGGGGACTGTAGGCCACCAGGCCGATGCCGAGCTCGCGGAGCGTGGGCAGGAGCTCGTTCTCGATGTCCCGGGTGAACAGCGAGTACTCGTACTGTCCCGCGGTGACGGGGTGGACGGCGTGCGCGCGGCGCACGGTGGCGGGCGCGGCCTCGGAGATGCCGAGGTGGCGGACCTTCCCGGCCTCGACCAGCTCCTTCATGGCGCCCCAGGTCTCCTCGACGGGGACATCGGGGTCGACGCGGTGCTGGTAGTACAGGTCGATGTGGTCGACCCCGAGCCGTTCCAGTGAGGCGTCGCAGCAGCGGCGCACGTAGTCGGGGTGGCCGTTGACGCCGACGCGCGTGCCGTCGGGCAGGCGCTCGATGCCGAACTTGGTGGCCAGAACCACCTGGTCGCGCCGGTCGGCGACGGCCTTGCCGACGAGTCTCTCGTTGGTGAACGGCCCGTACGCGTCGGAGGTGTCGAGGAGGGTGATCCCCAGGTCGAGCGCGCGGTGGAGGGTCCGGATCGATTCGGACTCGTCGCCCGGGCCGTAGAAGTCGCTCATTCCCATGCAGCCCAGGCCGAGCGCCGAGGTGCGAAGGCCCTGGCCGAGCGTGTGCTGCTTCATTCTTCTCCCATGATCCTGCGGCTGTAGAGATCGATCTTGTAGTCGACGATCTCGAGATCGCTTCGGAGCTGCTCGATCTTGGCGATCACGTCGGCCCGGTGGGCCTCGAGCAGCTCCTTGCGGGCCACGTAGGTGTCCCGGCCCCTGCGGACGAGTTCGGCGTACCGGCGCATCGCGGTGATGGGCATGCCGCTCGCCCGCAGACGGGTGAGCAGCGCGATCCAGTCGGCGTCCCGCTCGGTGTAGCGCCGGTGGCCGTTGTCGCCGCGCGGTGGCGGCTCCAGCATGAGGCCGGCACGTTCGTAGTAGCGCAGCGTGTGGGCGGTGAGGCCGGTACGCTGCGCTACCTGCGCGATGGTCATGCCCTCGTCCATGGGGACCAGTTTGGGAGTTAGAGCGCGCTCTAAGTCAAGTCGGTGATCAGTGGATGCGGCTCATTGGGCGGTGCAGAGGGCGCCGTTCAGGGTGAAGGCGGTCGGCAGCACGTTGGGGCCGCTGTAGGCGCCGACGAAGCCGATGGAGGTGCTCGCGCCGGGTGCGAGCTTGCCGTTGTCCGGGCTGCTGGTGACGGTCACCGAGGTCCCGCTCTGCGTCCAGTTGGCACTCCATCCGCTGCTGACGGTCTGCCATGAGGTGGGCCAGGTGAAGTGGAGCGTCCAGCCGTCGACGGCGGCCGTGCCGGTGTTGGTGATGTCCACGGTGGCGACGAATCCGTTGCCCCAGTCGCTGGTGTCCTTCAGGCGTACCGAGCAGGAGCTCTTGTCGGGGGTGCCGGTGGTGAAGGTGAGCGGCGCGGAGGCCCAGGAGACGCGGCCGGCGGTGTCGCGGGCGATGACGTTGACCGTGTAACGGGTGCCGGGGACGAGGTTGCCGACGGTGAAGGAGGTGCCGGAGGTCTCGCCGAGTTGTTCGGTGACGGCGCCGTTCTGGCGGTGGATCTCGTACTTGGCGACGGGGCTCGCGCCGGGCGCGGCGGCGGGCCAGGAGATGGTGGCGGTCTTGTCGGTGACGCCGCTCGCGGTGGGCTGCCCAGGCGCGCCGGGGGCGCCCGTGGTGGCGGTGGCCGGGTGCAGCACCAGCGTGGTCAGCGAGTACGGCGGGAGGGTCCGGGTGGTGGCGGTGCCGTCGTGGCCGGTGCTGACCGAGGTGGCGCCGTTGGTGAGGGTCTGTACCGTGGGCGCTTCGCCGGCGGGGGTGAACCCCTCGTAGTCGATCTTCACCTGGTGTTCGCCGTCCGGGTCGCGGTTGATCAGCAGGACGGCGAGGTCGCCGTTGGGGCGCCGGGCGGCGTGGGCGGCGACCAGCGGCTCGTCGGTGGCCGCGCGGACGAACCGGTCGCCGGGGCGGGCGAACGCGCTGATCATAGTGAGCGCGTGGTAGGGGGCGAAGGGCGTGTTCAGCGGGGGTTCGCAGGTGTCGCCCGAACACGAGCCGCTGGACAGTATGCCGAAGTCGCCGTAGTCGGTCTGGCCGGCGACGGTGCTGACGGTGCCGATGCCGTTGCGGACGTTCCACCAGTCGACGGTGAAGACGCCCTGTTCCATGAGGCCGGCGTAGGCATCGGCGGCGAACAGCGCGCCGGGCTGGGTGTTCGGCGCGATCCCGCTGTTGATCTCGGTCACCGCGATGCCGATGTCGCCGGCGCGGGCGCCCGCGTGCTTGGCGATCTGCTTGCGGACCAGGTAGATCATGTCGGGGATGTGGGCGGTCTTGGTGAGGACGTCGGCCGCGTTGTTGTACGGCGGGTACCAGTGCAGGATGACGAAGTCGATCTTCGAGGCGGCGACCGACAGGACGGTGTCGTTCCAGGTGGCCTGGTCGCCGTCGGCGATAATGCCGTCGGGCCAGTTGGCGGGGGTGGTGAGCACCGCGCCGATCTTGATGGTGGGGTCGACGGCCTTCATCGCGTCCGCGTACTGCACGAGGTTCCTGGCGTACTCGGCGGGGCTCTTGTCGGCGTGGTCGTCGGCCTCCCAGTCGGCGCCGTAGTGGCCGTTGCCGTAGTTCTCGTTGCCGATCTCCCAGTACTTCACGCCGTACTTCTTGGTGACGTTGGCGTACTCGACCCAGTCGGCGGCCTCCTGGGCGCTGCCGGTGCCGTAGTTGGCGATGATGATCGGTTGGGCGCCGGTGCGCTTGGCCCCGCTGATGAAGGTGTCGAAGTCGGTGCCGGGGGCGACGTAGCCGCCCGGGGCGGTGTGGGTCTTCCAGTGGTAGATGTCGGCGTACGACCCGCCCGGGTAGCGCAGCATCTTCACACCGGCGGCCTTGAGGAGGTCGGCGGTCTCGTTCGTGCCGAGGTTGCCGTCCCAGATCGCGTGGTTGGCGCCCACGGCGGTGTCGGACGCGGCGGCCAGGCCCGCGCGGGTGTTGACGGTGACGTTGACGGGCGCGGTGTCGGCGGTCGCGGCGGGTACGCCGGTGAGGACCTGGGCGGCCACCGCTGCGCTCGTGAGGAGTGCGATGGCCGGCCTGGCGATGCGCAGGGTGCTCATTACGTCCCTTTTCTGGAGGATCTTGCCCGTGTGATCGTGATCAGGACGTATGGAACGGTCAAGCGGAAGTCCCCCTGCGCGGCTCTGAGCTGCGGCGGAATTAGGCGGGTCGTGCAACTTTCATGCCGGCTGACGCAGTCGGCGGGTGCGGCGACGCGCGGTCACGCCACCAGGCGCAGCCAGGCCGCCGCGAGTGCGGCGTGACCGGCCGGCGTCGGGTGCACGCCGTCCGCGGCCCAGTGCTCCGGCCCGGTCGTCGCGGCGAGCTCGGCGAACATGCCGTCGGCGGCGAGCAGGTGCGCGCCGTACTCGCGGGCGAGCGCGCGCACGACCTGGATCTTCGGATCCAGGTCGGCGCGCCACTCCTTCCGTTCCTCTTCGCCGACGTGCGCATCGCCGACCTCGACACGGCCGCGGGGCAGGAGGAACGGCTCGATGAGGATCAGCTCCGTGCCCGCCTCGGCGAGGGGCGCGAGCAGGCGGTCGTACCCTGCCGCGTAGTCCTCCGCGGGGATCACGTAGCCGTCCGGGTCGTAGGTGTGCCAGCCCATGTCGTTGCCGCCGGCGAGGATGGACACCACGTCCGGGCGCGCGTCGAGCACGTCCTTGTGCCAGCGGGCTTCGAGGTCCATCACCTTGTCGCCCGCGATCCCGGTGTTCAGCCAGGTGACCGGCCGGTCGGGGTGCCGGAAGCCCCACTCGCCCGCGACGCGCAGCGGGTAGCCGAACCCGAGCCCGTCCTCGCTCTCCAGGCGCCGGCAGTCGGTGATCGAATCGCCGGTGAACATCACGGTGCTTCCCTGCCGGAGGGTGATCGTCATGTGCGCTCCTTGAACTCGGTTGAGGGAAAGGGTCACTTCGATGGGGTGGCTGTAGCCGCCGCCCACGGCGGCGATGGGGGAGCGGGGCAGCCGCTTCAGATGGCCGGACGGCCGAACCACCGACCGGCGGCCCGCTCGAACGCCTCGCGATCGGGGTCGTGGTCACCTGCCCAGGCGACCACGCCGTCAGGCCGGACGAGCACGGCACCCACTCCGAGGTCGTTTCTCGCCGGCCCGGCCGCGTACCGCATCTGGGTTTCCCAGCCCCTCGCCGAACCGTGCAGGGATCGGCCGGTGCTGAAATCGAGCGCGACGCCTCGTCCGTCCCGCATCAGGTCGCCGAGGCGGGTGCCGTCCTCGAGACGCAGGTCCGGGGCGTTGCGGCCGACCAGTGGGTGTTCGCTGCCGAGGTCGTAGCGGATCGACGATCCCGATGTCTTGTCGAACACGTAGGTCGTTCCGCCGGGGGTTTCGAGCAGGTCGCGAATGACCTTTTGGATCGCCTGTGCATGGGGGTCCGTCTCATGACCGTTGCCCCGCGCTGCGCGAGCGCCACCTGCGCCTGCTGCGCGCCGAGCCGCCGTCGGCGGCGGGGTGGGGGTCAGGAATCTGGAGAAGGCGCTGGAGCTCCTGTGGAAATCCTCGGATTGGGGCTGGGGGCTATGCCGCTGCCTCCGGAGGTGCCGCACCGGCGGATGGTCGATTTGGCGCGGTACGGCATGCAGGCCACTGCGACCGCTTTGCGCCGCCATGGGCCCTCCCGTCAGCTCGCCACGTTGCTGGCCACAGTGATCCATCTGGAGGGCAGGGCGGTCGACGACTGTCTGGAGATGCTGGATCTGCTGGTCACCACCGAACTGGTCGGCAAGGCCGCGACCGCGACCGACAACCCTACCGGCGTGACATCAAGGGCGTACGCAACCTGCAAGAGTCCCGTCATGCGCTGGAAGGGAAGATCTTCCACGGCAGGAAAGGTGAGATCTACCAGCGCTACTACAAGGGCATGGAAGACCAGCTCGGCACCCTTGGCCTGGTGCTCAACTGCGTCACGCTGTGGAACACCTTCTACATGGACCGCGCTCTCGATCAGCTCAAGGCCGAGGGCTATCCGCTGGCCGAGGAAGACGTCGCCCGGCTATCGCCCTTCGTCCGCCAGCACATCAACGTGATCGGCACCTACTCTTTCGGACAGCCCGACCTCGGGCCCGCCGGCGTCCGGCAGCTTCGCAACCCCGACGAGCCGGATTGGGAAGAGGACATTCTCTAGGTGTCCGGAGTTTTTGATCTATTTCCCGCCGCCCGTCCCGATGCGTCAGGGTGATCGGTCTTGGTCGCCGGACGTGGGGGTGGGGTTGAGCCATGGCGGCGGGTCAGACTCCGATGCAGCCAGTGCTGTCGGGGACGAGGACATAGTGCAAGCCGTCGGCGTGAGCGGTGGTTCGGCTACGTCGGACCGCTTCCTGTGCGCGGGCGGGAAGTCAAGGCGGCCCAAGGACGTCCGGGGTGATCAGGGCGCGGGCGGTGGCGGCGAAATAGTCACTGGAGGCGTCGTCGGCGAGGCCGAGGATGACACCCTGACTAAGGCCGACCAGGAGCGCACGCAGCGCCGTGGCCAAGCGTTGCGCCTGCCGCGACGTGACGGCGGTCCCGTAGTGGAGTCTGCCGGATAGCAGCGCGGTCAGGCGTTGTTCGTGTGCCCGGACGGAGGCGGCGAGTTTGGGTGCCAGTTCGGGGTCGCGCAGGGCCAGGTCCTGCAGGCTGATCTCGAACGACAGATGGCGCAACGCTTCGGGGTCGTCGCACAGGTGCCGGTAGTGGCGAGCGAAGACCTCCACCGCCTCGGCGAGGCCCATATCGGCAGGGATGGCCTGCTCGATGCTGTCGTAGTGCGGGGTGAGGTGGTCGGTGACCAGGGCGACGAGCAGTCCGTTCTTGCTGCCGAACAGCGAGTAGACGGCGCCGGTGGTCAGCTCGGCCTGCTCGGCGATCTCCTCCAGCTTGGCCCGGTGGCCGTCGCGGGCGACGATCAGGCGCGCGGCGGCCAGCAGGGCCTGCCGGTTGCGCTGTTTGGCCTCGGCCCTTGTCATTCTCATAATTATATTATTACCGTAACCTCATTATGAATGTTGCTGAGTACATGAGCTGCGTCCCCGCGTGTGCCGCGTTCCCATCCGTCGACGCGCTCCAGGCCGAGCTGGAGGAACTGGCCGCGGCCCATCCTGGCCTGGTCCGGCCGCGCCGCATCGGCGCCTCACGGATGGGCGACCCGCTGCATGCCGTGACGGTCAGCGACGGCCCAGCCGACGCGGTGGTCATCGCTGGGCCGCATCCCAACGAGCCGGTCGGGGCCTTGACCGCCCTCACGTTGATCAGACTGCTCTGCCAGCACCCACAACTGCAGGCGGAGTTAGGCTTTCGCTGGCATGTCGTGGCGTGCGCGGACCCCGACGGCGCCCGTCTGAACGAAGGCTGGTACTCCCGCCCCGGCGACCGCCGGGCCTACGCACAGCACTTCTACCGTCCCGACCTGGCCGACCAGGTCGAGTGGACCTTCCCGCTGACCGCCGGCGACTACTCCTTCGACCGCCCGTTGCCGGAGACAGCCGCGCTCATGCGGTTGATAGACGAGGTACGCCCGTCGCTGGTCTACTCCCTGCACAACGGTGAGTATCAGGGCGCGTTCTTCTACCTCAACCGTGAAGACCTGGCGCTCGCCGAGCAACTGGCTGCCTTGCCGGGCGTGGAAGGCCTGCCGCTGCATCACGGTGAGCCGGAACTGCCCGGCGCCACGCCGATCGTCCCCGCCGTCTACCTGACCCCGCCGGGGTCGCAGGTGGGCGTGGCCTTCGGCGTCGGCGGCAGCAGCGCTGACTACGCAGCCAGATACGGCGCGCTCCACTTGGTCACCGAGGTGCCCTATTGGACCGACGAGCGTGTGTCGGATCGAAGTCCCTCCGGCCGCACCTATGGGGAGATCGCCGCTGAGGGAAACGCGGCCCGGCGCGAGCTGGTTGATGTGCTGCAGGTGAGCATGCGGGCCGTCGTCGGCGATCTGACTGTGCAATCGCCGTTCCGCCGCTCGACCGAGGGAACGCTGGGAAGCTTCCGTAAGCTCGGCGAGCTGGAAGAGGCCTCGTACGATCCCAATCGGCCGGCCACGGTCGCTGAGGAGTTCGGCAACCGCCAGATGGTGCACCTGCTGCGGCTGCGCCTGGTCGGAGTATTCCTGCGGATGCTCGACGCCGAGCTCGCCGCCGGCAACTTGGCATCAGCCATCGGCGAGCAGCGTCGCCTGCTCGCCGAACGTTTCGACCTCTGGTACGGCCAGGCCGAATCCGACTCCCCTGGCCCGCCGATCGAGATCCGCAGGCTGGTCGCGGTGCAGCTTGGTGCCGCCCTGATCGCCGCTGCGCACACGGCCGCAGCGAACCGTCGTGCGGCCGATCGGCGCTGACCCTGGTGATGGTCTCGCTCCATCAGAGGTGAACGCCCCATTCAGGGTGCACCCTGGCATCGCACCGAAGCTGTTGAGAAGCGCTATCTGAATCGGGAAATCCATGAAAGTCGAACAGGCCCAGAGCTTTCTACGCAATCACCATCACGCGGTGCTCAGTACGTGGCGCAAGGATGGACGCTCCCAGCTCTCACCCGTGATCGTCGCTCTCGACGGTGCCGGTCGCGTTGTGCTGAGTACGACGGAGGCGCGAGCCAAGACCCGTAACCTACGGCGAGATCCACGGGGTTCGATCTGCGTCTTCACAGACCGATTTTTCGGGCCATGGGTTCAGGTCGAGGGACACGCAGAGGTTCTTTCGCCGGACGTCGGACTGGATGCTGAGGCTCTCAAGAACCTGCACGGCGCGCTCAGCGACGAATACCCCGACTGGGAGGTGTTCCTATCGAACATCCACGCTGAAGGACGCGTCGCCATCCGCTTCATGATCGAGCGCGCCAGCGGCGTCACCCAGCCATAAGGCATCCCCACGCCAACCTCACCCCGGTCGCCGCACCGATGACAGGGCCCGGCGTGACCGCACCGGGCTCGGCGGCTGACCAACCACCGACCTGATCCTGGCCACCCCTGATCGCGGCGAGCCGACACAGGCCCGGAGCGGCCAGCAGGTGCACTGAACTCCCAAGAAAGAGCACAACCATGGACATCACCACCGCAATCGCGAATGAACGCCGGGAACTGGCGGTGATGCTGGACAGCCTGGAACCCGCGCAGTGGGACGCACCGACCTTGTGCGCCGGATGGCGCGTACTAGAGGTCGCGGCTCACATGTCGATGGGATTCCGCTATTCGCTGCCCAGGATGGTGCTCGAACTCATCAAGGCGCGGGGTGACATCAACCGGACCGCAGACCGGCGGGCCCGCCAGGAATCGGCCACCCTGTCCACGGCCGTGCTGGTCAGCGCGATCCGCGACAACGCAGGCCACCCCTGGAAGCCACTGGTCGGCGGCATCACGGAAGTGGTCGCAGACACCCACCGGCTGCCACAAGGCCGACCTTCGGGAAAGGGACGATGGCCCTGGTCAAGCAGACCGACTGGAACGGCACCGAGATCCCCTTCACCAGCAACCACTCCGCGGATGCCGGGCGTGGCTGACCTGGCCTATCTGCGGCACTCCACCGACAACCAGACCGACGCCCGCCAGCGGCACGCCCTCACCACCCTGCTGGCCGGAGGCGCCCCCGTCTACGAAGACCCCGCCCCTCCAGCCGGCAACTCTCCCTCGACCGCGCGGGCTTGACCACGCTGCTGCACGAGGCCGCCATCGGCGACACCATCCGTATCGCCGACGCCGCCCGCCTGTTCCGCTCCGTCGCCGACATCCTCGCCCTGCGTCCCGTGCTCATCCGCCGCGGCCTCCACCTGCGCGTCGACTCCGGACTGTTGTCCGGCATCGACCTGGCCAGCGACGACCCCGGCACCAAAATGATGGTCTCCGTCCTGGCAGCCGTGCTGGAGTTCCAGCGCGACATGATCAGCGAGAACACCCGCGAAGGCGTAGCCGCCGCCAAGGCCGCCGGCAAGACCCTAGGCCGCCCCGCCGCCCTCGACCAGGACAAGGCGGCCGCCATCGTCGAGGAGTACCGCCAGGGCGCCGCCATCAAGGCCCTGGCCCGGCGGCACCAGGTCGCCCCCAAAACCATCCGCCGTGTCCTGGACACCGCTGGCGCCCGTAACTTGCCCGACGAGCTCGACGCGCCACTGACCGGCACCGGCGAGCAGCATCGCGTGCCCGCGCTGGGCCCGGACGCGACCCTCGATCTGCCGGGACTGCTCGCCGATCACCTGCGTACCACTGGTGATGAAACCGTCCGCCAGGCCCTCGCCTCCGGGCAGACCATCCGCCGCGGCCATGGCTACTCGGTCCGCATCACGGCCCCGCTCGTCCTCCACCGCGCCGCGCTGGAACAGAGCGCCGCCCTCGCCGATACCAGCCCGACCGAGCGCAAGGCGCACCGCGTGTACGCCGCCCGTGTCACAGCCGTTCAGGCCACCCGACTGCATCCGTGATGACCTGCGAAAACCCTTCGGCGAGACGCATTTGAACGGAAAGTCACGGCAAGCCGCTCAACGCTGCTCTGCTAACGGGACTTTTGGTTCGGATGCACGTCATGCCCCGTTCCTGCAGGGGGAGAAGACCACGCTCGGGGTAATCGAGCGCCTAGCCGGCGGCGACGACGTGTGGCTGTCCGGGCTGGCGCGCATGTTCCGGGCCCAGTCCGCCGAGAACGCGGGGGAGCTCGACGGGATGCGCACCGACGTGGAGGCGGCCCTGGCCTGTTTCCGGCGGGTCGGCGACCGCTGGGGTCAGGCCGCCGTGCTGCCGATGCGGGCCCAGCTGCGGCAGTACGACGACGACCTCGACGGCGCGCTGGCCGACCTGCGCGAGGCCCGGTCGCTGGCCGCCGGGTTCGGCTCGCTCGGCCTCGGCGACGAGGTGTTCGACGAGGAGGTGTTCGGCGACCTGCGGTGGGTCGACCTGCATCTGCGGCGCGGTGACACCGACCTGGCGATCGCGGTGATCGACTCTGCCCGGGAGCGGGCGCTGGGTGGGGCCTCGCCGGAGATGCTGTTCCTGGTCGACGCGTGGGAGGCCGTCTTCTGGGTGCGGCTCGGCGACCTGGACCGGGCGCGGGAGCTGCTCGACGAGGCCGAACGGGGCCTGCACGGCGACCGGGCGTTTCCGGGTGACCATGTGCGGACGCTGGTCGCCGGCGTGCGGGTCTCGCTCTGCCTGGAGACGGGTGCCCTGGCCGGCGCGGACAGGGCGTTGGACAAGGCGTACGCGGCGGCGCTCGCGGCGGCGCACGGGCGGCATCGCGAATCGGCCGTCCTGCTCGGCGCCGCCTCCCGGCTGCGCGGCGCTCACGACCGCACCGATCGGCAGGTTCGCGAGCTCAGCCGCCGGGGGCGGGCCGCGCTGGGCGAGGAGGCCTTCGCGGCGGCGCACGGGAGGGGTTGGGAGCTGGACGGGAAGGCGGCCGCGGCCGCAGCCGACCCGGCCCGGCTGCACCGGGAGCTGGGGATGGCTCGTCCGGAGTGCCGGTGATCCAGCCGGGCGGGTCGAAGCCGGGACGCCCGTCAATTACAGGTTGACGATCGCGGGATCGTCAACCTACGGTTGACGCATGAGCCCACTCAACATCAGCCTCACCGACCTGATCGCCCGTCTCGACGAGGAACTCCCCGACGCCGACGACCTGGCCCGCGTCAGCGAGGCGCGGCTGCGTGCCCAGACCCTGTCCGACCTGGGTGACCAGCTCGTCGACCACTACGTCCGCAAGGCCAGGCAGGCCGGCGCGTCGTGGAGCGAGGTCGGCGACGCCATCGGGGTGTCCAAACAGGCCGCGCAGCAACGCCACGCGCCCAACGTGTTCGAGCGGTTCACCGACCTGAACCGCCACAGCATCGTGCTGGCGCAGGAGGCGGCCCGAGCGCACAAACACGACTTCATCGGCACCGAGCACATCCTGCTCGGCCTGCTCGGCGAACCGCGGGGCCTGGCGTACGAGGTGCTGGTGGCGAAGACCGAGTCGGAGCGACGGATCCGCGACGCGATCGAGGAAGCGATGCCGCCGGCCGGGCAGAAGGCGCTGCGGGGTCACATCGCGTTCCGGCCGGAGAGCAAGCAGGCCATCGAGCAGGCGCTCCACGCGTCGGCCGACCTCGGCCACGACTGGGTCGGCACCGAACACATGCTGCTGGGCCTGATCCGCGTCGAGGAGGGCCTGGCCGCGCAGATCCTGCGCAACCTCGGCTTCACGTCGGACGAGCTGCACGAGACGGTCACGACCGAGATCGCCAGGCGGTCCGCCGCGCGCGGCTGATCGTGGCGAGGGTCGCCGGCGGCCGCGCCGCGGCCTGGGCGCCGCGTACGTTGCGGGCGGCGGCGATGGCGCCGCCGAAGCCGGACCCGTCCGCGCCGGTCGCCGGAGGCCGGGGACCGGGCGGAGCCGCATGCTGACAAGGTCGCCGGCTCCCCTGGTGTGTCCCCGGCCTCGCGGAGGTCAGCTCTCGCGTGTCCAGGCGGGCGTGATCCGCACCTCACGCAGCCGCCAGCCTGCCGGCGTGCGGGCCGCGGTGAAGTGCTGCCGCAGGCCGCCGGTGAAGTGGGGCGCCTGGCCCGGGCGGTAGTAGAACACGAGCGAGTTCGCCGAGACGGCCGCCTGGTCGCCGTCGACGTTCACCAGGAGATCGGTGGTCGTGTGCTGGGCCTCCTGCCCTTCGACCTCGCTCCGGCGCATGAAGCCGACGACCTTGTCGATGCCGTGGAGTTCGCCCCCGCGGGGCGAGTGCACGGTCACATCGTCGGCGAAGACGGTGCCCGCGTCTTGCCATCGCTTCTCGTCGAGCAGGAGCGCGAAGCGGGTGAGCAGGTCGGCGATCTCGATACGGTCGGCGATCAGAGTGTGCGTGGACATGACTTCCTCTTTCGTGCTGCAGGGCAGAGATGTTGTCTTCGCGCCGGGGGTGGCGGGTTTCGGGGAGTCAGGGTTCAGGGGGTTGCCAGCACCGCGTTGGCCCTGCCCAGGACGGTGCTCAGGACGCGGCCCGCAGTGGCCAGGTCCTCGGCCGGCAGGTCGCCCCACAGCCCCTGGGTGATCGGGCCGATCGCGGCGCGGACCTGCGTCCAGCGCTCGCGCCCTTCGTCGGTGACCTGGACGCGGCCCTCGCCGCCGTCGCGCAGGAATCCCGCGGCGGTCAGTTCGGCGATGCGTTCGGCCACCGACGCCTGGCTGAACTGGGTGGCGCCGCCGACCCGGTGGATGAGCTCGGCCCGGTCGATGGTCCCGCCGCTGACCACGGTCAGCGTGAGGGTCACCCACTGGGGTTCGGTGATGCCGGTCCCGGCGAGCTGCCGATCCAGGATCGCGTTGAGCGCCTTCTCGGTCTGGCCGATGAGCGCGGTGCCGAAGGTCTGGGCTGCGGTCGTCATGATGACCTTCCAATCCGTTTCAATGACTAACGTTTATATCGCTAACGTTTGTGCCATGAACGAACCTACATCGTTAGCCGGACTAACGCAACCCAGGTAGGATCAGCATCATGAACAGCAGAGCCGAAGCCGCGGACATGCCGCACGACGGCGAGAAGACGCCGGACAGACTGCGCCGACGGGCCAGCCGCCTGCTGTCAGGCATGACCGCGCGGTCGGACCGGCTGATCAACGAGGGACTGGCCCAGGCCGACGCCCGCAAGTGGCACTACGCCGTGCTGGCCTCGCTGCATGAGCACGGCCCGGGCAGCCAGGCGACGCTGAGCCGGCGCACCGGCATCTACCGCAGCGACATGGTCGGCGTCCTCAACGAACTGGCCGAGCGCGGCCTCGTCGGGCGGGCACCGGACCCCGACGACCGCCGCCGCAACGTCATCACGATCACCGCCCAAGGCCGCCGGCACCTGCGCCGCCTGGACAAGGTCCTGGACGACCTCCACGACGAACTGCTCGCCCCGCTGACCCCCGCCGAACGCGACCAGTTCGTGCACCTGCTCACCCGGTTGCTGGACCACCACACCCGGCAGGCACCGCACCCCCCAACTTCCTGACACGAAACCAGCCGCGTGCCCGTCGCCGCGATGCTCGCGCAGCAGGGTGGCGGGCCTGCCGCAGCACCAGGTGCGAGATCACCATGCCTGCGGTCGCGGCCACGTCGGACGCGACCGCAGGCGAGGGCCGGACGACCTACTTGCCGGTGACGAGCGGCAGCGAGAGCGACGTGCCGGCCAGGTCGACGGTGACCTTGGCTTCGGTGCTGGGTTCCTGTTCACGACCGCCTCGGCCGAACTCGACCCGCAGCGCCGCGGAAGCCGCCGACGCCGCCCATCTCCACGAGCTCATGTTCGGCGACGACGCACCCCACAGCCTGATCGACATGTTCACCGCACACGAGTAGCCCCGATCAGGGGGCGGCGTCACGACCTGTGGCTGTGGCGGATCGGCATGTTCTGCCCGAGCCAGCAGATGTCCGGCTGGGATCCGCAGAAGGCGGACTGCACCTCGAACCCGCCGTGGTCGGTGATGGCCTGCTGCGCCTGTCCCCGCACGAAGGTGGGGGCGATGACGCCGGTCACGTTCTGGTTGAACCGGCCCGCGCCCGACCGCCCCTGGGCGCCGCCCGCCCGTCCTCCTTTGACCACCTGGCCGCCGCCTCCGCCCGGGCCGGGGCTGCGGAAAGCGGTGAGCCCCTGGCGCGGGTGATGCGGGGCGACGCGGGCGATCGCGGGCTGTGCGACCGCGGCCGCCGCAGTGATCACGAGCGCGGCCACGGCCAGCCGCCGGGTCGAAAGGCCCATCGCGAGGACCTTCGTGTCGCGCGGGTCACGCGCGCGGGAGCGGGACATCTCGGTACGTGCCTTCCTGTTCCTGCCCCGGCGTTCGCTGTCGCTCGTCCGGTTGCGCCGGGACGTGACGCTCATACCCGGCCTGGAACTGCGTAGCTGCGGCGCGGGGCCAAGTAGCGATCAGCTATCGCCCACGGCCCCGGAAACCCGCAGGCAGGCCGCGCCGCCCGCTTCCTAGTGGACGCTGAAGCCGCCGTCGACGCAGATGGCCTGGCCGGTGACGTACGACGAGGCGTCGGAGGCGAGGAAGACGGCCACGCCGCGGAAGTCGTCGGGGACGCCGTTGCGCCCGGTCATGGACCGGGCGGCGAGCTGCTCCACCCGCCCCGGGACGGCCTGCGCGGGCGCGGTCAGCGGGGTCAGGACGAAGCCGGGGATGATCGCGTTGCTGGTGACCCCGCGCGGCGACCACGCCTCGGCCTGGGAGCGGGTCAGCCCGCAGACGGCGGCCTTGGCCGCGCCGTAGACGCCGCTGTCGCCGAAGGCGCTGATCGACTGCTGGGAGCCGATGTTGATGATGCGCCCCCTGCCCCGGGCGGCCATGCGGGGGCCGAAGTGCTGCCCGAGCAGGAACGGCGCGGTGAGGTTGACGGCGATGGTCTGGTCGTAGTCGTCGACGGTCAGTTCGGCCATGGGCCTTCTGATGTTGTTGGCGGCGTCGTTGACGAGGATGTCGATCTCGCCGAAGAAGGCGTCCGCCTCCTCGCACACGCGGGCGACGTCGGCGCGGTCGCCGAGGTCGGCGCTGATCGCGGCGGCGCGCACGCCGTGGCCTTCGAGCCTGCCGACGGCCTCGGCGAGTTCCTTGCGCCGCCGGGCGACCAGGACCACGGCCGCCCCGGCGCGTCCGAGCGCCTCGGCGATGGCGTATCCGATGCCGGAGCTGCCTCCGGTCACCAGGGCGACCCGGCCGGTGAGGGAGAAGAGTTCCTCGATGTAGATCGGCATATCGCCGGAAGGTAGCAGCAGGCCGGGGCGGGCCCGGCGGGCGGGTCAGGCGGGGTCGGCGTCTTCGGCGTGCATCTCGCGCATCGCGTCCTCGATCTTGCGCATCACCGTCTCCATGGTGCGCAGGGTCTCGGTGTCGAGGCGCCGCAGGAGGCGGATGTAGCCGCCGGTGCCGGCTTCGATGATCTCACTGGTGAGCCGCCGTCCGGCCTCGGTGAGCTGGACGCGGCGTATGCGGCGGTCGTGGGGGTCCTCGTGGCGGCTGGCCAGGCCCTGGGCGACCACGCGGTCGACGATGCCGGTGACGGTGCCCAGGCCGACGCCGAGGTGGCGGGCGAGTTCCTGCCCGGAGGCGGACCCGGCGAACGACAGGAACATGACGACCTTGAGCTGCTGCATCGTGAGGGTGGAGGCCAGCAGCGGCATGGAGCGGTCGCGGGCGAAGAACCGGCCCATGTTGCGCTGCAGCTCCGCGAGGCGGGCGATGAGGCACCCGCGCTCGGGGTCCTCCCCGATCTCCCCGCGGGTGGCCGGGTCGTCCTGTGGGCGGGGGGCGGCCGCCGCGCCGGTTCCGGTGCGTCGCTCGGCTGGGCTGTCGTTCACTGTCACCTCTCCGGTCAAGAGGTTACCAGCCGTTAATGCGGCAGCTGAATGTTCGGACAAGGCGAAGTGTTAGGCTTGGGCGAACGCTTCCCCCGATGTCAGGAGCTCGGATGACCTCCTTGGCCAGGCTGAGCCTTGCCAACCGCACTCTCGTGATCATGATCACGCTGGTGCTCGCGGGTTTCGGCTTGTTCGCGATTCCCTCGCTGAAGCAACAGCTTTTCCCGTCGCTGGAGTTCCCGGCGGCGTTCACGGTGGCTAGTTATCCGGGTGCCGCTCCCGAGATCGTGGAGGAGCAGGTCACCAAGCCGATCGAGAGCGCGTTCCAGGGTATCGCCGGCGTCACCGACATCACCTCCACTTCACGGGAGGGGATGTCCCAGGTGCAGGTGGCCTATGAGTACGGCACCGACATCGACCAGATGATCGGGAAGATGCAGCAGGCCGTGAGCCGCATCAAGGCGCAGCTTCCGGCCGACGTCGATCCGCAGGTGGTCGCGGGTGGCACCGACGACATCCCGGTGATGGCGATCGCGGTGGGCGACGGCGGCGACCAGCACGCCATGCTCGACAAGATCGAGAAGATCATGGTGCCGGAGCTGCAGTCGATCGAGGGCGTGCGGGACGTCACCGTCAGCGGCGCCAGTGAGGAACAGGTCGTCATCACCCCCGATCAGGGCAGGCTCGCCCTGCTGGGATTGTCGGCCGCGGCCATTCCTGATCTCCTGCGGGCCAACGGGGTGTCCATCCCGGCCGGCACGCTGACCGAGGACGGCAAGTCGCTGACCGTGCAGATCGGCGACCCGGTGCGTACGGTGAAGGACCTGGAGAACCTCTACCTGACCCCCGCCGCGCCCGCGGCGGGCCAGGGCGCCGCGGCCGGGCAGCGCGGCGACGCGGGCGCGGGGCAGGCCCCAGGCCAGGGTGCTGGACAGGGTGCGGGCCAGGCTGCGGCCGCCGGGCAGGGCGCCTCGCAGAGCGCGGCGCTCGCGGCGGCGCAGGCACGGGCCGCCGCGGCCCGGCCGAAGCCGGTCAAGCTCGGCGACGTGGCCGACATCAAGGTCGAGGACGCTTCCGCGACCACGCTCACCCGCACCAACGGCACTCCGAGCCTCGGCGTGTCGATCACGATGGTGCCCGACGGCAACGCCGTGCAGATCTCCCACGATGTGAACGACGCCCTGCCGGACCTGACGCGCGCCCTCGGCGACAGCGCCGAGTTGACCGTGGTGTTCGATCAGGCGCCGTACGTCGAGCGGTCCATCGAGGACCTCACCACCGAGGGCCTGCTGGGCCTGGCGTTCGCCGTGCTCGTGATCCTGGTGTTCCTGCTGTCGGTCCGCTCGACCCTGGTCACGGCCGTGTCGATCCCGCTGTCGGTGGTGATCGCGCTGATCGCGCTGTGGATCGGCGACTACTCGCTGAACCTGCTGACGCTGGGAGCGCTGACGATCGCCGTGGGCCGGGTGGTCGACGACTCGATCGTGGTGCTGGAGAACATCAAGCGCCATCTCGCCTACGGCGAGGAGAAGCGGCGGGCGATCCTCGGCGCGGTACGCGAGGTGTCCGGCGCGGTGACCGCCTCGACGCTCACGACGGTCGCGGTGTTCCTGCCGATCGCCTTCGTCGGCGGGATGGTGGGGCAGCTGTTCAGCCCGTTCGCGATCACGGTGACCGTGGCGCTGCTGGCCTCGCTGCTGGTGGCGCTGACCGTCATCCCGGTGCTGGCCTACTGGTTCCTCAAGGCGCCGTCGCTCACGCCGCAGGAGGCGCAGGCCGTACGCGAGGACGCCGAGCGCAGGGAGCTGCGCAGCCCGCTGCAGCGGATCTATCTGCCGGTGCTGCGGTTCGCGACGCGGCGGCGCCTGGTCACGGTGCTGATCGGGGTGGTGGTGTTCGTCGCCACGATGGCGCTGGCGCCCAATCTGAAGACGAACTTCCTCGACAACTCGGGCAACGACACCACGCAGATCAGCCAGCGGATGCCGGCCGGGACCGACCTGGCGACCACCGACGCGGCGGCCAAGAAGGTCGAGGCGGTGCTCGCGGCCGACGGGGGCGTGAAGTCCTACCAGGTGACGGTCGGCGGCGGGAACCGCTTCCTCGGCGGGGTGGGCGGCGGCGCCGACCGCGCGTCGTTCTCCGTCACGCTGAAGGAGGGCGTGGAGACCTCCGCTCTGGAGGACCGGCTGCGGGAGAGGCTGAAGGGCCTGACGGGGATCGGCGACGTCACGGTCGGCGGCAGCGGCGGCGGGTTCAACTCCGACCAGGTCCAGGTCATCGTGCAGGGCTCGGACCAGGCCGCGCTGAAGACGGCGGCCACCACGGTGCGCGACGCCATGGCCGGGATCGACGGGCTGCGCGACGTCGCCTCCAACCTCGAAGACAGCGTCCCGCGGGTCGAGGTGCACGTGGACCGGGAGAAGGCCGCCGCCAGGGGCCTG
Organism: Microbispora sp. NPDC046973; assembly: GCF_040644495.1. Taxonomy (NCBI): domain Bacteria; kingdom Bacillati; phylum Actinomycetota; class Actinomycetes; order Streptosporangiales; family Streptosporangiaceae; genus Microbispora; species Microbispora sp. NPDC046973. The sequence continues at coordinate 19,355 of NZ_JBEYWQ010000040.1, forward strand.
ACCGAGGCCGGGATCGGGCAGCTGGTCGCGCAGGCGTTCCGCGGCGCGCCGGTCGGCTCGATCGACGTCGACGGCCGCTCCAGCGACGTGATCCTGCGCGCCGGCGGTGACGCGCCCGACGACATCGCGGCGATCAGGAAGCTCGCGATCCCCACGGCGACGGGCATGGTGAAGCTCGGCGACGTCGCCGACGTGGTGAAGGCCGGCGGCCCGACCCAGATCACCCGGCAGGACGGCGACCGCACCGCCACGGTGTCGGGCACCGCCGACGCGTCCAACCTGGGTGCGATCACCACGAAGGTCACCGACCAGTTGAAGACGCTGCGGCTGCCGGCCGGGGTGACGTACAAGATCGGCGGTGCGAGCTCCGACCAGCAGGACGCGTTCGCCGACCTGGGGGTGGCCATGCTGCTCGCGGTGGCGATCGTCTTCATGATCATGGTGGCGACGTTCCGCAGTCTGGTGCAGCCGCTGATCCTGCTGGTGTCGATTCCGTTCGCGGCGACCGGCGCGATCGGGCTGCTGCTGGCCACCGACACCGCGCTCGGTGTGCCCGCGCTGATCGGCATGCTGATGCTGATCGGCATCGTCGTCACCAACGCGATCGTGCTGATCGACCTGATCAACCAGTACCGCGAGCAGGGCCTGGGCGTGGTGGAGGCGGTCATGGAGGGCGGCCGGCGGAGGCTTCGCCCGATCCTGATGACCGCGATCGCGACGATCTGCGCGCTCACCCCGATGGCGCTGGGGGTGACCGGTTCTGGCGGGTTCATCTCCCAGCCGCTGGCCATCGTCGTGATCGGCGGCCTGATCTCCTCGACGCTGCTGACGCTGGTGCTGGTGCCGACGCTCTACACGATGGTGGAGCGCCTGAAGGAGCGCATGCGCCGTACGCCCAAGCAGCCCGCCTCGGGCGACGGCGACGGTGACCTGACCGTGTACGGCGAGGAGGCCCTCGAACCGGCCAAGTGAGCCCGGGCAGTCACAAACCATAACCGCAAACAGTTCTTCGCAAACGACTCTTCGCGAAGAACTGTTTGCGGTCTATGGTGGGGCCATGACCGATCACGGAGACACGCCCCTCAGCCCGCCCGCCGAGGACGCGGTCGTCCTCGACGCCAAGGGGCTGCGCGCCCTCGCGCATCCGGTGCGCGTGCAGGTGGTGGGCCTGCTGCGCAAGCACGGCCCGTCGACGGCCACCCGGCTCGCCGAGCTGCTGAACATCAACTCCGGTGCGGCCAGCTACCACCTGCGCCGGCTCGCCGCCGCGGGATTCGTCCAGGACGACACCGCGCGCGGGAACGCGCGGGAGCGCTGGTGGCGCGCGGTTCACCGGTCCACCTTCCTGGACGACCTGGACCTCGCCGAGCGGGAGCCCGAGGCCACGGTGGCCTACCTGCAGTCGGTCGCCGCCACCTACACCATGCGCACCCAGCGGGCGATCAACGAGCTCCAGACGATGCCGCGCGCGTGGCGCGCCGCGTGCGACATGAGCGACTGGGCGCTGCGGCTGACCCCGCAGGAGGCCACCGCCCTGCGGGAGGAGCTGTGGGCGGTCATCACCCGCCACCGTCGCGACACGCCGGAGGCGGCCGGCGCCCCCGAGGACGCGGAACGGGTGTCGGTGATCGTGCAGATCCTGCCCGAACTGGACGCGCCCGCCGCCGAGGAAGACGAGGCCCGATGACGGACGCGGACACGATCGTCGGCGGTTCCTCCCGCGCCCGGAGGCTGCGGCCGCTGGGCGGGCTGCTCGCGGCCATGGCGGTCGCGTTGACCGGCACCCGGGTGTCGGCCATCGCGCTGCCGTGGTTCGTGCTGGTCACGACCGGCAGCGCCACCCAGACCGGGCTGGTGGCCTTCTGCGAGATGACTCCGTACGTGGTGGTCAAGGCGCTGACCGGGCCGCTGGTGGACCGGGCGGGCCCACGGGTCGTCTCCTGGAGCACCGATGCGGTCAGCGCGGCCGCGGCCGGGGCGATCCCCCTGCTGCACGCGGTGGACCTGCTGTCCTTCCCCGTGCTGCTGGCCCTGGTCGCGGTGATCGGCGCCGTACGCGGCCCCGGCGACCTGGCCAAGCATGTGATGGTGCCGGACGCGGCCGACCGCGCCGGCGTGCCGCTGGAGCGCGCCACCGGCCTGTCCGGCGTGACCGAACGGCTGGCCTCCACCGTCGGACCGGCGGTCGGCGGCCTTCTCGTGGCGTTGCTGGGCCCGCTGACCGGTCTCGTGCTCAACGCCGCGTGCTTCGCGCTCGGGTCGCTGATCATCTCACTGGCCCTGCCGCGCGGCATGGGCCGCCCGGCGGACGAAGCCCCGGACGGTTCCGGCTACTGGCGGCGATTCGGCGAGGGCTTCGTCTTCCTGCGCGGCGAGCCGCTGCTGCTCACCATCATCGTCATGGTCGGGATCACCAACCTGCTGGACGCGGCGTTCAACACCGTCCTGCTGCCTGTGTGGGCCGAGCGATCCGGGAACGGCCCGACCGCGATCGGGCTGAGCAACGGCGTGTGGAGCGCCACGGCGGTCGCGGGGAGCCTGGTCGCCGCGGCCGTCGCGCATCGGATGCCGCGCCGGGTGGTGTTCTTCGCGGGGTTCCTGCTGGCCGGGGCGCCGCGGTTCCTGGTGCTGGCCGCCGACGCGCCCATGTGGGCGGTGCTGGCGGTGTTCGCGGCCAGCGGCGCCGGTGGGGGCTTCCTCAACCCGATCCTCGGGGCGATCACCTTCGAGCGGGTGCCGCCCGGCCTGCGCGGCCGGGTCAACGCGCTGGGCGACTCGATGGCGTGGGCGGGCATCCCTCTGGGCGGGCTGATCGCCGGGGCGGCGGTGGCGTGGTCCGGGCTCGCACCGGTGCTGCTCGCAGCCGGCGCGATGTACTTCCTGACCACCAACCTGGCCGCGCTGCTGCCCCAATGGCGTGAGATGGACCGCCTGCGCGGCCGGGGATCGCGGGGTGCAGCGCTGGATGCCGGTCACCGCGAACCGCAAGACCGAGGAGCCGCGCAGACCGGAACAGCGCTGACCGAGTCGGGTGAGTCCATCGCAGCGGCGAATCGCCGGTCATGACGGGACGGGGTGACGGCATGCCGGCCATACCTCGACGAAGAGCGCCGCTGGTTTGACGTTGACGCTGCGTCAACTTCTAGCATCGGGGCCATGTCGATCACTGTTCTCGACACCTACTCCGCCATGAGGCGGATCCTGCTGGCCCCGGTCGCGGACCGCGCCGACCTGCTGCGTTCGATGCTGGAGCCCATCAGAGGCATGTACCGCCACCACCCCGGCGAGGTCGACCTCGTCGCCGTGCACCTCCAGACGTCCGGGTTCCCCATCGACCGCGACGAGGAGCGTTGCCTCGACGCGCTCGAAACCCTGGCGGCGGCCGGGGCCTGGCAGCGGATGCGGCGCGCGCTCGACGACGCCCTCGCCGTCCTGCTGGAGGCGACGCCGGGGCTGGAGGCTCCCGACATCACCGTGCTGCTCGTCCTCGGCGACCCGGGTGACGAGCACTTCATGGGGCCGTGCAAGGGATTGACCGGGTTCGGCGGCATCTCGGGCCAGATCGCCATCACGTTCTGGCCCTTTCCCGAGAACGTGGAGCGGCTGGAGGCCACCGCCGTGCACGAACTGCACCACAACCTGCGGTTCAGTCCCGGCGGGGTCGTGTGGGACCCGATGACCGTCACCGTCGGCGAGCACATCGTCTCCGAGGGCCTGGCCGACGCCTTCGCCCGCCAGCTGTACGGCGACGAGCTCGGTCATGCCCGCATCGGCGTGCCGCACCTTGGCGACGACGAGGTCTTCGCCAAGGTGCTCACCGGGCTCGACGTCACAGGCATGCAGAACCTCACCGCCTGGGTGCACGGCGACCCCAGCGCCGAGCGCTTCGGCCTCACCCCGGTGGGGCTGCCGATGGGCGCCGGGTACGCCGCGGGCAACCGGCTCGTCGACGCCTACCTGGCGGCGACCGGCCGGACGGCGGCCCAGGCCCTGCACGCCGACAGCTCGCAGGTCGTCGCGGTCGCGCTCGGCCGGGGGTGACACTGGGGCGATGGAGTGGACGATCCAGGAACTCGCGGCGAGGGCCGGCATCACCAGCCGCACTCTGCGCCACTACGACCGTGTCGGGCTCCTGGCCCCGTCCCGCGTCGGCGCCAACGGGTACCGCTACTACGACCCGGCCGCGGTCGTCCGGCTCCAGCGGATCCTGCTGATGCGCCGGCTCGGCATGGGCCTGCCGGCCATCGCCGAGGTCCTGGCCGACGAGGTGGACACGTGCGACGGGCTCCGCGCCCACATCGCCGCGCTGGAGGAGGAACGGGACCGCATCGAACGGCGGATCCGGTCCGTACGCCACACGCTCGACGCCCTGGTGGCGGGGGCGGAACCGCAGATGGACGTGATGCTGGCGGGGTTCAACGACGCCTACAGGGACGAGGTGGTCGCCCGCTGGGGCGAGCGCGCCTTCCAGGAGAGCAACGACTGGTGGCACGGCAAGACCCTCGACCAGCAGCGGGCCTGGAAGCGGGATGCCGAGGACCTCGTCGCCGCTTGGGTCGCCGCGGCGAAGGCCGGCGTGCCCCCGACAGGGGAACACGCGCAGTCACTGGCTGCCCGGCACGTCCAGTGGCTGAGTCGGATCCCGGGCACTCCCACGGCCGAGGGCGACCGGGAGCGTTCGATCGAGATGGTGGAATGCCTGGGGGACATGTACGTCGACGACCCCCGATTCGCCGGCATGTACGACGACGACGCGGGGGCGACGTTCGTCCGCGACGCACTGCATGCGTACGCGCGGACCCGGATGTGATCTCCGAGAAGACCCGGGTGACTCCGACGGCCTTGAGGAAGCCGAGCTGGGTCTGCATCGACCGTCGGGTCGGGAACGCCCTGGACGGCCGGCGGCTGTCTCATAGGTGAGGGCCGATAAAACAGCGACGATGTCGGCGTGCGGTGAGCGGCTCGGGGCGCTCGCGCCGGGGCTCGCTCGCCTGCGGAGCGGCTGACCGTCAGGACGTGGGGCCGGCCTGCGCGGCAGGACCATGGATGATCTGTTCCAGGCAGTCGCGGAACAGATCGTCGACGGTGCGGCCGGCCTGGAAGTACTCTGTCACGCCGGCCATCACGGTGGGGTACGCCGCGGCGTACGCGGCCATGTCGAAGCCGTCCAGGGCGTCCGCGCCAGGGCGGCCGGCCTGTTCCTCCAGGACGTAGCCGACGGTGAAGCGCAGCACCGTCAGCACGATCAGGCGAGCCTGCCGCAGGGGAATGCCCCGCCCGACCAGTGTGCTCATCGCCAGTTCGGAGATGGCGGCCATCTTGAGGGACAGCTGGGAGGCCGCGATGATCCGGGCTCCGTCCGGGTGGGCCAGCAACGCGCGGCGCAGCCGCCCGGCCAGGCCGATCAGCCAGTCCTGCCAGCGCTCCTCCGGCGCGGGCGACGCCGGCTCCTCGGGAAACTGCTGCTCGAGAATCGCCTCGGCGATCGCGGTGACCAGCGCCGCCTTGTTCGGGATGTGCCAGTAGAGGGTCGGCGACTGTACGCCGAGCCGGGCCGCCAGTTTGCGCGTGGTCACGCCGTCGAGACCTTCGGCGTCCAGCAGCGCGACGGCCTCGGTGACGATCCGCTGCTTGTCCAAAGCCAATTCCGGCACCTCCCCGCCGGAGTCTATCAGTGATAGAGTCCTCTATCACCGATAGAGAGTCACGCGCCAGAGGAGGCAACGATGAGGCGCCAGCCCTCACTTCGCGACCTGCTGCACTGGGCGACCCATCGCATTCCGGGGGTTCCCGCGCACACCGAGCGGCCGGCCGGGCACCAGGGCCAGACCCGCCACGGCCACGGGCGGCGGCACTCGCTCACGCACCACCGTTCCCACCACCGTTCGCACCAGCACGGGTTCAACCACGCTCCGGCCCGTCCGCCTCGCGCCCTGGCGGCGTGGCAGACGCGGATCGCCCGCTTATTCGGACAGGAACTCGGATGAAGGCAGCGGTGCTCCACGAGGTCGGCGGCATCCCGCGCTATGAGGACTTCCCCGATCCGGTGGCCCGCGACGGGACGAGGTGTACCAGCAGATCGTGACGTGGACGCGGTCCGGCGAGCTCACCTTCGAGGTGGAGAAGGTCCCGCTGAGCGACATCGAGACCGCCTGGCAGCGAACCGGCCTCAAAGGCAGGCGACTCGTCGTGATGCCGTGACCGGTCGGCGTTCCGTCGCCGTCCTCACTCACGGCGTCGACGGCACCGTCTGGAGCGGCGGCGCCTGGCCCCAGCGCCCAGCGCCCAACATTCAGGGGCCGCGGGCCCCGCTCCGGGGCCTCATCGGGGTCCGGCCGGAACACGGCTGGAAGGACCGCGACGACGAGAGCCCGCAGAGCGTTGACTTTGTCGCAAGCTTTGACGCACGATGTTGATACAAAGTTTGCGACAAAGGAGGCGCCATGACCGATGAACCGTCAGCGGACGCCGGTCCGCCGGCGCGTGCGGCTGATCTGCGACTGGCGGACGCGTGGCTGGCCCGGCACGGCCTGTCCGGTGCCCGCCCGACCCCGCTGCTGGCCGACCGGCTGGCGGTCCGGGGACGTGCCCGCCTCGTCGCTGCGTTCATCCCGGCCGTACTGATCGTCGCGAGCGCGCTCGCCGCCGTTCCCGCCTTCGACGGCTCCCAGTCGCATCGCCCGCTGCCACTGCTGGCCCTGACCGCGCTGGTGGCCGGGCTGCTGCTGGCACAGTCGCTGCTCGACTGGTGGGTGCGACGCGTCGATCAGCGGGCGGGCGCGTCGCTGTCCCGCAGGGCCGCCCATCTGATCCAGCCCGGCTGGCGGGCCGTGCTCGGCCGGCCGTACGCCGTCTTCGTGGTCGCCACGTTCGCCGGTGCGATGATGCTGGCCGGGAGCGCCCTGGCCGTTCCCGACCCCACCGTGCGGCAGCTGGCCGTCGTCCTGCTGATCGGCCTGCTCGGCGTGACCGCCATCACCGCCATGCAACTGCGTCACCTACTGCGGCGCCCGGTGGTGGCGGAGGACGAGGAGTCGCTGACCGCCGACGTCATCATGCGCGTCGAGGACGCCCGCGACCTCACCACGCCGAGCGTGCAGTGGTCGCTGCCCATGGTGCTGCTGTTCGGCACCGCGCCCGGCTGGTTGAGCGCCGCTGCGGTCGCCAACGTTGTCTTGGGCATGGTCGCGTGCGTCGCGCTCCGCGTCAGGACGCCGTCGAGCGCGACGGTGGCCCGGCGGGTGATGAGCGTCCGGTGATCGTCATCGACGCGGCCTCGCCGGTGCCGCCGTTCGAGCAGCTGCGGGCCCAGCTCGCCCGGCAGATCCAGGACCGCACGCTGGCCGTGGGCGCCCGGCTGCCGACCATCCGCCAGCTCGCGGCCGACCTCGGTCTGGCCGTGAACACGGTCGGCCGGGCCTACCGGGAGCTGGAGGAGGCGGGGCTGATCGAAACGCGCGGGCGGGCGGGCTCGTTCGTGTCGGCCGCCGGCGAGGAGGGCCTGGAGCGGGCCCGGCGGGCCGCCGCCGACTACGCGGCCGTGATCGCCAGCGTCGGCATCGACGCGGGCGAGGCGATCCGCATCGTCCAGGCGGCTCTGACGTCCGGCGCGGCAGCACCGGCCTCGTCGTGACCGTGACCCGGCGCAGGGTCAGGCCGCCGGGCACGCGACGTCGGCATAGGCGAGTCGTGCTCCATCGCCCGGTCCGGCAGGGCTGCCAGGACCCGGGGACCGATGATGTTTCCCCCGCCCGGCCGTCATACCGTACGACGGCCGGGCCGGCCGTGTCCGCGCTGCGGAGAAGAAGCCTGGGGAGGGGACGTTCGTGGAGGAGAAGCCGCAGGAGGTGGCCGCCGCGGCGGCCGGCGACGCGGCGGCGTTCAGCGCGCTGTGCGAGCGCTACCGGGGAGAGCTGCGGGTGCACTGCTACCGCATGCTCGGCTCGCTGGAGGACGCCGAGGACCAGGTCCAGGAGACGTTCCTGCGGGCCTGGCGCGGGCGCGCCGGCTTCGCGGGGCGGGCGACGTTCCGCGCCTGGCTGTACCGCATCGCCACCAACGCCTGCCTGGACGCCCTCGAACGGCTGCCGCGCCGGGTGCTGCCACATCACCTGGAGCCCGCCTGCGAGCCCGCCCAGGCGGTGGCCGGACCCAGGACCGACATTCCCTGGTTGCAGCCGTTCCCCGACCGTCTGCTGGAGGAGGACGGGCCCGGCGCCGAGGTGGTCGACCGGGAGACGATCGAGCTGGCGTTCCTGGCCGCGCTGCAGCACCTGCCGCCGCGCCAGCGGGCCGCGCTGATCCTGCGCGACGTGCTCGGCCGGCCCGGCGGGGAGATCGCCGCCCTGCTCGGCACGAGCCTGCCGTCGGTCAACAGCGCGCTGCAGCGGGCCCGCACGACGATGCGCCGCCATCTGCCCGCGCGCAGGGCCGACTGGCCGCGCGCACCCGCGGCGGCCGCGGAACGCGAGGTGCTCAGACGCCTCATGGCGGCCTACGAGGCGGCCGACGCCGCCGCCGTCGCCGTGCTGCTGGCCGGCGACGCCCGCGCGTCGATGCCGCCGTACCCGTTCTGGTTCCAGGGGCGCGAGGCGATCCGGGCGTCGCTCGCCGACAGCTTCGATTCCGCCTCGCCCGGCTTCCAGGGGCGGTTCCGGATGCTGCCGCTCGGCGCCAACCGGCAGCCGGCCGTCGCCTCGTACGTACGCCGGCCCGGCGACGCCGCGCATCGCGCGTTCGCCGTCACGGTGCTGCGGGTGGAGGACGGCTTGGTCGCGGAGATCACCTCGTTCGGGCCGGAGCTGTTCGCGGCGTTCGGGCTCGCGCCCAGGCTGTGAGATCCCGCCGTGAGAGTCTGTGCGAAGCGTGCCCGGCACCTGCGGACAGCCGGAAGGAGCGGGCTCAATAGACTGGGCCAACGTGAATGCCAAGCCGCGTATCCCGAATGTCCTGGCCGCCCGTTACGCTTCGCCGGAGCTGGCCCGCCTGTGGTCTCCCGAGCACAAGGTGGTGCTGGAGCGCAGGCTCTGGCTCGCCGTGCTGAGGGCCCAGGCCGACCTCGGGATCGAGGTGCCCGAGCAGGCGGTCGCCGACTACGAGAAGGTGGCCGAGCAGGTCGACCTGGCCTCCATCGCCGAGCGGGAGAAGGTCACGCGGCACGACGTGAAGGCTCGCATCGAGGAGTTCAACGCCCTGGCCGGGCACGAGCACGTCCACAAGGGCATGACCTCCCGCGACCTGACCGAGAACGTCGAGCAGTTGCAGATCCGCGACAGCCTGCTGCTGGTGCGCGGGCGGGTCGTGGCGCTGCTGGCGCGCCTGGGCCGCCTGGCCGCCGAGCACTCCTCGACCGTCATGGCGGGCCGCTCGCACAACGTCGCCGCGCAGGCGACCACGCTCGGCAAGCGCTTCGCGACCGCCGCCGACGAGCTGCTGGTGGCCTACGCGCGGCTGGAGGACCTGCTGGAGCGCTACCCGCTGCGCGGGATCAAGGGCCCGGTCGGCACCGCGCAGGACATGCTCGACCTGCTCGGCGGCGAGGACCGGCTGGCGGCGCTGGAGGACCGCGTCGCCGCTCACCTTGGGTTCCCCCGCCGCTTCACCAGCGTCGGCCAGGTCTACCCCCGCTCGCTCGACTACGACGTGCTGACCGCGCTGGTGCAGCTGGCCGCCGCCCCGTCCTCCCTGGCCAAGACCATCCGGTTGATGGCCGGGCACGAGCTGGTCACCGAGGGCTTCAAGGAAGGCCAGGTCGGCTCGTCGGCGATGCCGCACAAGATGAACACCCGCTCCTGCGAGCGCGTCAACGGCCTCACCGTCATCCTGCGCGGGTACGCCTCGATGGCCGGGGAGCTCGCCGGCGACCAGTGGAACGAGGGCGACGTGTCGTGCTCGGTCGTCCGCAGAGTCGCCCTGCCCGACGCGTTCTTCGCCTTCGACGGCCTGGTGGAGACCATGCTGACCGTGCTGGACGAGTTCGGCGCGTTCCCGGCGGTCATCGAGGCGGAGCTGGGCCGCTACCTGCCGTTCCTCGCCACGACCAAGATGCTCATGGCGGCCGTGCGGGCCGGGGTCGGCCGTGAGACCGCCCACGAGATCATCAAGGAGCACGCGGTCGCCTCCGCGCTGGCCATGCGGTCGCGCGGCGCGGGCAACGAGCTGCTCGACCGCCTGGCCGCCGACGATCGTTTCCCGCTCGGCCGGGCCGAGCTCGACGCGCTGCTGGCCGACCGGGCCTCCTTCGCCGGCGCGGCCGCCGGTCAGGTGGCGGCCGTGACCGCGCGGGTCGGCGAGATCACCGCGCGCCATCCCGATGACGCCGCCTACGTCCCGGGCGCGATCCTGTAGGGACACGCGTGCGTGAGCTGGTGAGCGAGGCCGAGGTGGCCGCCGCCTCGGGCGACGACGACCTCGTGGTGTGGGCGGCGCAGGGCATGCGGCCCGGCGTGCGCGCCTGGGCGTACGGGGACGCGGTGGCGGTGGCCAGCCCCGAGGCGTCCCGGCGCGACCGCCTCGTGGTGCGCGGCACGGCCGCCCGGGTCGTCCCGCTCGTGCGGCACGCCCTGGCCGAGGCCGGGCCGTCCTACCGGCCCCTCGGTGACGCCGCGCTGATCGAACAGGTCGTCGAGGCCGCGCCGGAGCTGGAGCCGGCGGCCTGCTTCTCCTGGATGGGCACCGAGAAGCTCGCCCCGCCGCGTGAGGACGCGACAGGCGGGGAGGTGACGGGCCGGCAGGGGTCGGTCTCCTGGCTGGCGGACTCCGCCGCCCCGGAGGTGGCAGCGCTGCTCGCCGCCGCCAACCCCGACTCCTACGCCGTGCCGGGCCTGCCGCGCGTACGCCGCTGGGCCGGTGTCCGGGACGGCTCCGGCGCCCTGCTGGCGGTCGCGGCCGACGCGTGGTCCGCGCCGACGGTGGGCCTGCTCGCCGGTGTCGCGACCGCCGCACCGGCGCGGGGACGCGGGCTGGGGGAGCGGGTGTGCCGGTTCGTGGCGTCCGCGCTGCTCGCGGAGCACGGCCGCGTGGCGCTGATGGTGGACGACTGGAACCGGGCGGCCGTCGTCGTCTACGAACGGCTCGGCTTCGCCCGCCGCCGCGTCGCGGCCACCGGCCTGCGCGCCTGAACCTTTCGTGGTTCAGGCGGCGCGTGACTGGCCGAGCAGGCGCGCGTCCAGTGCGTCCAGCAGGCCGGGCAGATCGCGCAGCGTGGTGATCCTCGTCACGGCGGGGGAGGAGGCGCCGGGCTCGGCGCGGTAGCGGTCGAGCCACACCCCGTGCATCCCCGCGCGGGTGGGGGCGACCGCGTCGAGCAGGAGGTTGTCGCCGACCATGAGCACCTCGTGCGGGCGCAGGCCGAGCTTCGCCGCCGCCTCGTGGTAACACTGCGGGGCGGGCTTGAACACGCCGAGCGTGTCGGGCGACAGGACCACTTCCATGCGGTCCATCAGCCCGATGCGGCGCAGCTTGGCCTCCTGCTGCACGGCCACGCCGTTGGTGAGCACGCCCAGCACGGGGGCGTCGTCGAGGGCCGCCAGCGCGTCCAGCGTCCCGGGCACGTCGGCGAAGGCGGCCCAGGCCGACTCGTAGTGGGTCAGGAAGCCGGCGAAGGCCGCGTCGGGGTCGGACGGCTCGGGCAGCCCGAGCCGCCGGCAGAACTCGCGCAGCCGCCTGCGCCGCTGCTCGGCGAACGAGCACTCCCCGGCCTGCCAGGCGGGCACGTGCTTGTCCTCCAGGTCGAGCCACAGCGCCGGCGTCTCCGGCAGCAGCTCGTGACCGGGGCAGACCGACTCGGTCCAGCGGGTCGCGGCGTGCGCGACCGCCCGGCGATGATCGAAAAGGGTCTCGTCGAGGTCGAACAGAATGGCCCTGATCACGAGTCCTCATCTTGACCGGGCCGTGTTTCCGTCGCGTTTCCTGACTGTGAAGCTGCCGGAGATGACAGGTAGGAAATTTCCTACCTATTATGGTGCCGTGGACGTCACCCCCACCGCCGTACGGCAGTCGCCGCCGGCGGAAGACGAGATCTTCGCCGCGCTCGCCAGCCCGGTGCGGCGCGAGGTGCTGCGCCTGCTCCGCGAGCACGGCCCCCAGTCCGTGCAGGAGCTGGCCTCCTGCTTCTCCATGGCCCGGCCCAGCTTCTCCGAGCACCTGCGGGTGCTGCGGGAGGCGGGGCTGGTCAGCGAACGCAGGGACGGCAGACGCCGGCTCTACCGCCTGGAGCCCGTCCCGCTCGTCCGCGTCCGCGACTGGCTGGACCCCTACGAGCGGTTCTGGCGCGACAGGCTGACCGCCCTGCGCCACCTGCTCGACGACACCGAGACCACACACGACACCGGCGCCGGCGGCCATCCGCACGACAGCGGCAGCGGCCCCCGGACCGGCCAGGACGAGGAGAGGCCATGAACGAGGTCATGAACGACGCCGACGACCCGACCGTGCTGCACCTGGACGAATACCTGGCGCACCCGCCCGCCCGCGTGTGGCAGGCCCTGACCGACCCGGACCTGCTCGCGCGGTGGTTCATGCCGGGCGACTTCCGCCTCAGTGTGGGGCACCGCTACACGATGCGGGGGACGGCCATGCCCGGCGCCGGGTTCTCCGGCGACGTCCAGGCCGAGGTGCTGGCCTTCGAGCCCGAGCGCATGCTCCGCCTGGGCTGGCGCGACGCCGACCCCGCCAGCCCCAGCGGCGCCGACTGGACGATCACCTGGACGCTCGAACCCGAAGGCCGGGGCACCCGGCTGTTCCTCACCCACGAGGGCTTCGACCCCGGCAACGAGATGCAGCGGCGGGCCCGCTCCATCATGGACGGCGGATGGCGCCGCCTCATGACCGGCTCGCTCGCCGCCGTACTGTGATCACCGCGAGCGGACCAGCCGGGGCGGGCCTCCCGGGGGTCAGGCGTGCCGCGCCGCGTTGGCGTGGACCGCGTCGCGCACGTAGCGGCTCAGCCCCTCGGCGACCCGCTCGTAGTTGGCCGCGAAGCGCGGGTCGGTGACGTACGTCTCCCCGAGACCCTTGTGGATCTCGTAGGTGCAGTCGTAGAACCAGCGGGTGATGTGCGCGCGGTGCCGTTCGGCCACGTCCATCGCCCGCTGCCCGTCCGCGGGCGCCCCCTCGGCGAAGGCCGCCGCGAACGCCTGCAGCACCTCGCCGGCCTCCGCCGTGATGGCCCGCCAGTCGTCCTTGGTGTAGCGGGCCGTCCGGCGGCGGCTCTGCTCGAAGGCGTCGGTGCCGCCCCAGCGCTCCTCCGCCTCCTCGGCGTACTGCTCGGGATCGAAGTCGCCGAACACCTCGAACCGCTCCTGCGGTGTGAGGGAAAACCCCAACTTCCTCGCCTCCATCGCACGTTCGACCGCCGACGCCATCGCCTCCAGCCGCCCGATCCTGCGCCGCAGCAACTCGTGCTGGCGGCGCAGGTGGGTCACCGGGTCGGCGCCCGGATCGTCGAGGACGACGGCGATCTCCTCCAGGGAGAACCCGAGCTCCCGGTAGAACAGCACCTGCTGCAGCCGGTCGAGGTCCGGCTCGCTGTAGCGCCGGTATCCGGCGGCCGACCGCTCGCTGGGCCGCAGCAGCCCGATCTCGTCGTAGTGGTGCAGCGTACGCACCGTGATCCCCGCGAAGCGGGCGACCTGGCCGACCGAGTAGCCCATGGGCTCTCCTCCCTTCCGGGGCCAAGCCTGCGGCCTTCCGCTACGTGAGGGTCAACCGATCGCGCCGCGATGAAAGTTCCAGCCGGCTCACGCCATCGACCAGCAGCGTCGAAGGAAAAGATAGTTTGGACGATTGACATATTCCGGAATGTGATTCTACGGTGCGGGGGCTCTCGCGCCGACGCAGGCAGCCGCGGGGCGAGCGGCGGTCCTCCCGTTCACGCAGCGCGTCCGAAGGAGCGCAGATGCCCCCCACATCCCTCGAAACACCCCCGGCCCCGACGCGGATCCGCCGGAGCGCGGCGCGCGGTGTCGCCGTCGTGGCGGCCGTGCCCCTGGCCACCGTGGCGCTGCACGCCGTGCCCGCCCAGGCCGCGGTGCCCACGGCGGGCGGGACGTACCAGATCAGTGTCACCAAGAGCGGCATGTGCCTGGACGTCGTGTCCGGCTCCAAGGACAACGGCGCCCTGGTGCAGCAGTGGGGCTGCACCACCGGAGCCGCCTGGCAGCAGTTCACCCTCAATTCGGCCGGGTCCGGACTTTTCACGATTGTGAACGCTAACAGCGGCAAGTGCCTGGACGTCCCGGGCGCGTCCACCGCCTCCGGGACGCAGATCCAGCAGTGGAGCTGCGCCGGCCAGACCAATCAGCAGTGGCGGCTGGTCGCCTCCGGGTCGGGGACCTACCAGATCGTGAGCGTGTCCAGCGGGCTGTGCCTGAGCGACAAGGGCGCCTCCACCTCCTCCGGCGCCGCGATCATCCAGGAGACCTGCACCGCCAACACCAACAAACAGTGGCTGTTCACCCCGGCCGGCACGCAGGCCACGGCGACGGTCGCCGCAGACGGCACCGGCAGGTACCGCACGGTGCAGGCCGCCGTCGACGCGGTGCCCGCGAACAACGGCAGCCGCGTGGTCATCACGATCAAGCCCGGCACCTACCGGGAGATCGTCACCATCCCGGCCGACAAGCCCTACATCACCCTGCAGGGCCTCGGCTCGTCGGCCAGGGACGTCGTGATCGTCAACAACCACTCGGCAGGCACCTACGGCACCTTCAACAGCGCCACCGCCTTCGTCAACGGGCACGACGCCGCCCTCACCAACCTGACGGTCTCCAACGACTACGAGGAGAACGGGAGCACCACCGGCCAGCAGGCCGTGGCCCTGAACCTCAACGCCGACCGGGCGGTCCTGTCGAACGTGCGGCTGCTCGGCGACCAGGACACCTTCCTGGTCAACGCGTCCGCCCGCGCCTACATGACCGGTTCCTACGTCGAGGGCACCGTCGACTTCATCTTCGGCGACGGCACCATCGTGATCAACGACTGCGACATCTACGAAAAGCGCAGCACCGGCGGGCCGATCACCGCCGCCAGGACCGACGCCGGCAAGACCTACGGCTTCCTGATCTACCGGTCCCGGATCTCCGGCGCCACGGCGGACACCACCCAGCTAGGCCGCCCGTGGGGTCCGAACGCCCAGGTGCTCTACCGGGAGTCGACGCTCGGCTCCACGATGAAGACCTCCCAGCCCTGGACCGACATGTCCGGCAATTCGTGGAAGAACGCGCGCTTCTTCGAGTACAGGAACACCGGCGCGGGCGCCACGGTGAACTCCAACCGGCCGCAGATGAGCGACTCCCAGGCGGCGAACTACACCCCACAGAGATACCTGGCCGGATCCGACGGCTGGAACCCGGTCGGCTGACCGCCGCCGTCGCGGCCGTGCCTCTGACCGCCGCCGTCCCGTACGCCCCCGGCGGGCTCACGGACGCGGCACCTGCCGCACCCGGGCGGCCTCACGGGTGAGGTGGTCGCGCTCCGGCAGGCTGGTGGCGGCGCGGGCGGCCTCGGCGTACAGCTCGGCGGCCTGTTCGAGGTCGCCGGCGCGTTCGTGCAGGTAGGCACGCACCGCGGCATAGCGGGGCAGGCCGGGGTCCACGCCGGCCAGTGCCGCCAGGCCGGCCTGCGGTCCGTCGGCCTCGCCGACCGCCACCGCGCGGTTGAGCCGCACCACCGGGCTGCCGGTCAGGAGCAGCAGTTCGTCGTACCACTCCACGATCTGCACCCAGTCGGTCTCGCAGGCGCTGCGGGCGTCGGCGTGCAGAGCGGCGATCGCGGCCTGCGCCTGGTATTCGCCCAGCCGGTCGCGGGCCAGCGCGGCCTGCAGGATCGCCACCCCCTCGGCGATCAGGCGGGTGTCCCAGCGCGATCGATCCTGCTCGGCGAGGGGCACCAGGCGGCCTCCCGGGCCCGTGCGGGACGCGCGGCGCGCGTGGTGCAGCAGCATGAGCGCGAGCAGCCCCGCGACCTCGGGTTCGTCGGTCAGGGCGGCGAGCTGGCGGGTCAGGCGGATCGCCTCGGCCGCCAGGTCGACATCCCCTCCGTACCCCTCGTTGAACACGAGGTAGAGCACCCGCAGCACCGTCCCGAGATCGCCGGGCTGGTCGAGCGGCAGCCCCGCGATCCGCCGTTTGGCCCGGCTGATGCGCTGGGCCATGGTCGCCTCCGGCACGAGGTAGGCCTGTGCGATCTGCCGCGTGGTCAGGCCGCCGACCGCGCGCAGCGTCAGGGCGACGGCCGAGCCCTGCGGCAGGGTGGGGTGCGCGCACAGGAAGTACAGCCGCAGCGTGTCGTCCGCGGCGGGCGCGGGACCGGGGGGAGGCTCGGCCTCGACGGCCAGTTCCCGCCCCCGCCGCGACGCCTCGGCACGGGCGGCGTCGAGGAACCTGCGCCAGGCGGCCGCGACGAGCCAGGCCTTCGGATCGCGCGGCGGGTCGCCGGGCCAGGTCTCCAGCGCCCGGATCAGGGCCTCCTGCACGGCGTCCTCGGCCGAGGCGAAGCCGGCGCCGCGCCGGACGAGGATGCCGATCACCGCGGGCACCAGCTCCCGCAGCAGCGACTCGTTCACTGCATCACCCTCACTGCATCACCTTCACTCCGTCACCGTAAGCGGCTCGGTGAGAAACGGCCGGAGCTCGAGCCACTCGTGGATCGGCTCGCCGCGGGGCCCGGGAGCGGCCGACAGCTCTGCGGCCAGTTGGACCGCGCGGTCCCAGGACTCCACGTCGATGATCATCCAGCCGGCGATGAGGTCCTTGGTCTCGGCGAACGGGCCGTCGGTCACCGGCGGGCGCCCCTCGCCGTCATACCGCACGAAGGTGCCCTCGGGCGACAGCGCCTGTTCGCCGACGAACTCACCCGTCTCCTCCAAGCGGGCCGCGAAGTCGCGCATGAACTGCACGTGCGCGTCGACCTCCTCCGGCGTCCACTGGTCTATCGACCCGTAGTCGACGACGCGGGCCGGGCCGCCTCGGTAGTGCTTCAAAATCAGATATTTCATCCTGGTTCTCCTTCTTCGCCGCGCGGCCCGTCACGACCGCCCGTGTCCCTGGGACGGAGCCGGCACCACATTCTCGACACCCCGCACGACACCTGTTACAAGAAATCCGGCGGTGGACTCTCCCACTGAGGGAGAGACCATCCTGGGGCGTGTGAACGACGACCTCCTGTCGATCGGGCAGTTCGCCCGCCTCGCCCGGCTCAGCGTCAAGCAACTGCGCCACTACGCCACACTCGGGCTGCTCGAACCCGCCTGGATCGACCCCGCCAGCGGCTACCGCTACTACCGCACCGCCCAGGCCCGCGACGCGCTCGTCATCGGCCTGCTGCGCTCCCTCGACGTCCCCCTGCCCGTCGTCGCGGATGTGTTGTCCGGCGGTGACGGGGGACAAGACGCCCCGGGAGGAGGCTCTGCGGCCGCCGCGCTCACCCGGGTCAGGGACGACCTGGAGGCCGAACTCGCGCGCCGCAGACGCACCCTCAAGAGCCTCGAACGCATCCTCGCCACCGGCCTGCCCGCCGCCGAGGTCACCATCGTCGCCGAACCGCCGCGCCCCGCGATCGTCGTCCGCGACCTCGCGGCCGGCACCGAGGACATCGCCCGCGCCACCTCCGCCTGCGTCGCCCGGCTGATGGCCGCCGGGCCACCCGCACCCGCCCTCGTCGGGCTGTTCCCGCTCGACTACGGCGAGTCCATCCCCGTCGCCGTCGCCCTCACCGGCACCGGCCTGCCGCAGGTGCCCGGCGCCGACCCCGAGATCCTGCCCGGCGGCACGTTCGCCGTCGCCGCCCACGTCGGCCCCTACGACCAGATCTCGCTCACCGCCCACGCCCTGCTCACCTGGTGCGCCGAGCGCGGGCACGCCCCCACCGGCCCGCTCCGCGAGGCCTACGTCTCCGACCCCGCGACCACCCCGCCCGAGCGGCTGGTCACCCACCTGATGATCCGACTGGAGGACGAGGAATGAACTGGTATTCCGCCGCCGACACCCCCGAACTGGCCGACTTCGGCCCCGTGACGGGACTCGGCGTCAGCGGACGCGGCGCGCCCGGCGGGCCCGCGCACCTCGCCGCGATCACCGCCCTGTACGCCGTCGCGGGACCCCTCACCGGCCTCGCCGGAGGACTGCCCATGCCCGTGCTCGAAGGCCGCTGGTGGGTCGAGGACACCACCCGCCATCCTCTCGACGTCCCCAGGGACGACTGGTACTGGCACCTGTTCCTCCGCCTGCCCGCCACCGTCGACCCCGCCCTCGCCGAACAGGCCCGCGAGGCCGCCCGCCCCGCCCCCGGCGTCGACGCCGTCCTGCTCGTCACCTTCACCGACGGGCGGTGCGTCCAGATGACCCACCACGGCTCCTTCGCCGAGGAACCGAAGTCGCTCGCGCTCATGGACGAGTTCATGCGCGCCCACGGCCTCGTCCCGGCCGGCCTCCACCACGAGATCTACCTGAGCGGCGTCCAGGAGACCGACCCCGCGGCCCTGCGCACCATCCTGCGTCAGCCCGTACGCACCGCCTGATCGCCCCGCTAGGCGTCCGGCGCGGCCTGGTCGTCCCGTCCGGCCCGGCCGCGCCGGCGGCGCAGCAGCGGATGCGACCCCATCGCCACCTCCAGCTCCCCGGGCAGGTCGTCGCGGTAGCGGCCGAGCGTCGACAGATCGCTGTGGCCCAGCACCCGCCGCACCGCGTCCATGTCCGTGCCGTCCGCCAGCAGGTGCGTCGCCGTCGTGTGCCGTAACCCGTGCGGCGTCACCGCCCGGCGCCGCCCGGGATCCACCAGCCGCTGCACCCGGTCGATGACCGCCTGCACATCGCCCCGCGCCAGGCGCCTGCCCCGCCACGACAGCAACAGCGCCTTCTCGCCGTCCCCGCCCGCCCGGACCGCCAGGTACGCGTCGAGCGCCGCCGCGACGGCATCGGGCAGCGGAACGTCACGGGTCCGCCCGCCCTTGCCGAAGATCCGCCAGTAGCGCACCCCGTCGTTGGTGTAGAAGTCCTCCACGTTGGCCCGCACCAGCTCCGACACGCGCGGGCCCAGCGTGGTCAGCAGCAGCACCACCAGCGCGTCACGCACCTCCGTCCGCTGGTCGGCACGCCGGCGGCGCCCCGCGCCGGAACCGGCCGCCTCCCGCGGCGGCGCGGCGGGGGAGCCTGCCGCCTCGATCAGGCCCTCGGCCTGCTCCCGTGTCAGCGCCCGGCGCTCCGGCCGCAGCCCGCCCCGCTCCCGCGCCCGCACCGACGAGGCCGCCATCGGATCCAGATGCACCCATCCGGCCGACGTGGCGTGCCGGAACAACGCCGACACCGACCGGCGGAACCTCGCCTGCGACGCCGCGCTCTGCCCGGTGCCCTTCTCCGTGCCTTTCCTTTGGTCATCGCTTTTCCTGCGCTCGTCCGGCTTGCGCGCGAAGGCCAGCAGCACCGCGTCCACGTCCTCGCCGGTCAGGTCGTCCAGCACCCGGTCCGGCCCGGCCAGCCGTACGAACGTGGCCACGTCCCGCGCGTACACCTCGGCCGTCGCGGGCGACAGCGCACCGGTCACCGTCTTGGCCCGGACCAGCTCCACATAGCGGTCCCCGGCCTCCTGCACGGTCAGCCTGTTCACCTGTACGGGCAGCATGATCGACACCGTACCGAGCCGCACCGACAGCAAACACCGGGGCGGTTCTCCTACGCCTCGCCGCCCTCCGCGTCGACGGCGTCGATCGCCTCGACGAACCGCTCGGCCTCCGACTGGCCCATGCCTGTCTCGCCGCGCACCAGGAACACCGCCTGCTCGCCGCGTCCGGCCGCCTTCAGCTCCCGCACCCGCGAGGCCAGATCCGGCCGCCCGTGGGCCGGGGCCACCGGCAGCGGCCGCCCGGAGGCCAGGGCCTCGGTCAGGTCCTTGGCCTCCTTCAGGCCCAGCCCGGTCTGCTCGCGGACCAGCTTGATCGCTTCGATCTTCTTGTTGTCGGCGTACAGCTCCCGCACCCGGTGCTGCAGGTCGGCCGAGACCGGCGGCAGCAGGCCGGGGCTGCGCCACGCCAGCGGCCCGGCGGGGCGGGCGCCGGCCCGCACGGCGGCGATCCCCACACCGAGAAGCGCGATCACGATGACGGCGAGGACCAACAGCTCGAAGGGACCGATGTTAGGCATGCGGTGATCGTAAGCCCCGCCCCACAGGACAGTCAGCCCTTCGCCATCAGCCCACGCGCCGGGCGATCGTGACGCCGTCCCGCACCGGCAGCATCACCGACTCGACCCGGCTGTCGCGCGCGATCGTCTCGTTCAGGCCGCGTACGGCCACCTGCGCCTCTCCCTGGAAGGCCGGGTCGAACACGCGCCCGCCCTGGAACACGTTGTCCAGCACCACCAGACCGCCGGGGGTCAGCCGCGTGACCACCTCCTCGTAGTAGTCGGGGTAGCTCACCTTGTCGGCGTCGATGAAGGCGAAACCGATGACCGGCTCGGCCGGAAGCGCGCGCAGCGTCTCCAGCGCCGGCCCGATCCGCAGGTCGATGCGGTCGGACACCCCCGCGCGCTCCCAGTAGTTCCTGGCGATCGACGTCCACTCCGTGCTCACGTCGCACGCCAGCAGCCGCCCGTCCGGCGGCAGCCCCCGGGCGATGCAGATGGAGGAGTAGCCGGTGAACACCCCCACCTCCACGGCCAGGCGGGCGCCCGACATCCGCGCCAGCATCGTCAGCAGCGCGCCCTCGTCGTGCGAGACCTGCATCCCGGCCGCGCCGCCCGTCTCCTCCCGGGTCCTGACGACCAGATCCCGCAGCACCTCGTCCACGGGCGAGCAGTGCGTGAGCAGATAGTCGTCGACGACGGGGGACAGGCTCCACGCCGCCTCACCCCCGGCCGGCGGCGTCCAGTCGACCACGAGCTCCTCCTGGGTGGCGAACCGCAGCAGGTGACGGGTGACGACGTCCCGCACGCCGAGCAGCGACTCCTCGCCGGCGGCGGTCGCGATCATCTCGAATCCGCCGCCGCTGGGCCGCAGCACGCAACGCCCGGACCCCAGCTCGATCACCGCCCGGCCGTCGCCGCCGAGTGCGGCCTCCGCCTTGTGACCCATGTGCGATACGAGCTGCCTGATGTAGCGCTCGGGCCTGTCGGTGACGACGTACGCCGTCGAATGAGGCATCGGCTTCCTCCATGTGACACATCAAGCGTCGAGGCTTCTCGACGCTTCCGGCCCGGCGATTCTGCTGGCCCGCTCACCCGTTTGTCAAAGCGTCGACCATCCTCGACACTTTCTTCCGTGGATTCCGTGAACTCCGTGGACGACGAGGCGACGCCGGGGGAGCGCCCCGCCACACCCCCGCACGACCCCGACCTCCTGGAGCTACGTACCCCCGCGCAGTTCAAGGCTCTCGGCCACCCCGTCCGTCACCGCATCGTCAACCTGCTCCGCCAGCGCCCCGCGACACTGGGGGAACTCGCCGCGGCACTGCAAGCCGCCAAGGGCACCATCGGCTACCACGTCCGCGTCCTGCGCGAGGCCGGCATCGTCCGCCTCGCCGGCACCCGGCACGTGCGCGGCGGCACCGAACAGACCCTCGCCCTGGTCAGCCGGGGCTTCCGGCTGCACGAGGAGGCCGTCGCCGACCCCGAATTCCTCGTCAGGGCCGCACTCGGCGAGATGCTGCCCCCCCGGCCCGGCCAGGCCGAGCAGACCCTGCTGAACCACCTCTGGCTCACCCAGGAGGAGGCCCACGCGCTCATCGCCCGTCTCCGCGACCTCCTGCCGCCTCCCGGTCGCACCCCGCCCCCCGGCGGCGAGCCGTACGGGCTGCTGCTCTCGCTCTATCCCGCCGACATCCCCACGCTGCCGCCCTGCCCCTCCGGCGAGAGCGCCGCCAAGAACAGCACCTCATGACGCCCGATATGCGCGCTGTCGGTGAGATACAGCAGATCGTGCCCCTCGGCGACATGAGCGGCGAACGCCTCGTGACCCGCCGCCGCCTCCGCACGCATGTGGGCCACCAGATGCTCCAGCCGCGCCCGCGCGTTCCGCGTCAGCGCCTGCCTGTCCTCCGCCCCGAGCCGGTAGGCGTCGGCGAACACACCTAGCCGCCGCGCCTGCTCCTCCACCCCCGGAGCGCTCTCGTCACGGCCGGGATCATGCAACGGCACGAACCGGTAGGCGGCATAGGCCACATCCCACACCCGCGGCCCCGGATGCGCGGTGTCGAAGTCGATGAACGCCACCGGCCTCCCCTCCCGGAACACGCAGTTGTACGGCGCCACGTCACCGTGGCACACCACCTCCGCCGGAACGCGCGGCGGAAAGTACCACCCGGCGCCCTCCGGAGGCGCGAAACCCACCGTCGCGTCGTGGTAGTCCCGCAGCAACGCCCCGGCACCGGCCAGCGCCTCATCCGCCATCGCGTACGCCGGCAGGGGATAGTCCGGCACCTCACCCGGGAGGAAATCCAGCACCTCCCGGCCCTGTCCGTCACACCCGTGGGCTCTCGGCGCGCCGCCGAACCCCGCCGCCGCCAGATGGTCCAGCAGGGCGTGCACCGCCGGAGTCCACGGGCGGGCGGGCCGCCGCACCGTGCCCCCCACCCGGACGACACGGTTGACCCCGCCCCCGGTCAGCTCCTCCTCGTCCATCTCAGGCTCCTTCATGCCGGTCCCTTCATGGTCGGCCTTCGGCGAGCGCCGCGCGCAGCCTCTGCGCGAGGTCGGCCGCCTGCTCCAGCGACCACGGGATCACCCCGTTCTCCGTCATCAACGCGTGGAACTGCTGCCGCTCGTACGGAGTGCCGGGCGGCAGCGGCGCGATGTGCCAGTGCAGGTGGGCGCTGCCCTGCCCGCTGCCCGGTGACAGCAGATACGTACGCTCCGAGGGGACGACCGCCCCTGACGCGCCGCACGTACGCGGCGACGTCGAAGTCCTCCCTGGAGTGGCAGAGCGGACCATCCGGCCCGCGCCCCTCGGGATGGTGCCGGTCGAGCTCCGCCATGCCGTGATCGTACGAGAGCCGGCCCGGGTAAATCCCGTTGCACGGCCAGGGGAGCGGCGGCGACACTCCCACAGTGGCCGATCATCCGCCCTTGGACGGACGCGCCGGAATCGACGCGGCGCTGGTGAGACGACTCATCGCGGACCAGTTCCCGCAGTGGCGCGACCTGCCCGTGACACCGGTCCAGGTCGACGGCTGGGACAACCGCACCTATCGCCTCGGCGCGGAGATGACGGTCCGGCTCCCGACCGCGGCCGGCTACGCACCGGCCGTGGACAAGGAACACCGGTGGCTGCCGTTCCTCGCGCCGTCGCTCCCTGTCGCCGTGCCCGAGCCGCTGGCCAAGGGCGCGCCGGGGGAGGGATATCCGTTCGAGTGGTCGGTCCGCAGGTGGCTGGAGGGCGAGACCGCCTTCGCCGGCCGCATCGACGACCTGCCCGCGTTCGCCGTCTCGGTGGCCGAGTTCCTCCTCGCCCTGCAGAGCGCCGACGCGACGGACGGGCCGCGGGCGGGCGCGCACAGTTTCCACCGCGGCGCGTCCCCGGCCCACTACGACGACGAGACCCGCCGCGCGCTGTCCGCGCTCGACGGTCGTGTGGACACCGAGCGGGCCACCGCCGTCTGGGACGCCGCCCTGGAGACGGCCTGGCAGGGGAGGCCGGTGTGGTTCCACGGCGACGTCGCGGGCGGAAACCTGCTCGTCAGGGACGGACGCCTGACCGCCGTCATCGACTTCGGAACCTCCGGGGTGGGCGACCCCGCGTGCGATCTGGTCATCGCGTGGACCATGTTCGCGGGGGAGAGCAGGCGCGCCTTCCGTGCGGCCGTACGCCAGGACCGCGCCACCTGGGCGCGGGCCAGGGGATGGGCGTTGTGGAAGGCGTTGATCGTCCTGGCCCAGGTCATCGACACGGACGCGGCGCGGGCCGCCGACCAGCTACACATGATCGACGAGGTCCTCGCCGACCACGACGCCTGACCGGGGACCGGCAGCGGGATCACGGACACCCCGGCTGCCCGGCCCTCGCTCCCACCGGGACGACATCGAGGGAGGATGAGGTATGACCCCGGCACACGACGCTCGGCCATGACCGGCCGGGAGCTCGCCATCCTCGTCGGGCTGCAGGCCTCCGGCAAGACCACCTTCTACCGGCAGCGCCTGGCGGCGACGCACGCCCACGTCAGCAAGGACAACTGGCCGAACGCCCGTCACCGGCAGCGACGCCAGCTCCGCATCATCGCCGAGACGCTGGAGGAGGGGCACAACGTGGCCGTGGACAACACCAATCCCTCCCCGGAGGAGTGGGGCCCGCTCATCGTCGCGGCGAAGGAACACGGCGCCCGGGTCGTGGCCTACTGGTTCCCTCCCGACCTCACCGCCTCCCTGGACCGCAACGCACGGAGGCCGGGCCGCGCGCGGGTGCCCGAGATCGGCATCCACGCAACCGTGAGCCGCCTCCGCCGCCCACGCCTGTCGGACGGATTCGACGCGGTCCACACCGTGACCTTCGACGACCAGGGCGGCTTCGCCGTACGAGACGAAGCCACCCCGGGCGGGCGATGGCCGTGAACAGCCCCCGGCGAAGACTGCGGCGGGAGGGACACATCGGCGCGTCGTGACGGCATCGATCGATGCCGCGTTCAACGCGCACGACACGGACGCGCTGCTCGGCACGGTCAGCCCTGACGGAGCGGTCCTCACCCCGGAAGGCATGCCCGAGGGCCGAACCCACGCGGGGCCTTGCCTGACAGGGAGCCGCGTAGCGCCGATACGGCGGCTTCATACTCCGTTATCGTCGGCCTCGGCGATGAGCGCTGAGGCCAGTTTGGCTGTCTGGGTGGCGATCTCTCGCGCGGGGATCTGCCTGCCGGTGTCCAGCCACCAGACGATGGCCTGGAGGAACATGCCTCCCAGGAGTGTGGGGACCAGGTCGCCGGGCGGCTTGGGCAGGTGCTGGGCGGTCATGTCGGTGAGGGTGGCCTGCATCCTGCGGGCGAACCAGGTGCTGCCGTTGCTGCCCAGCAGCGCGCCGTAGAGGCGGTGGTAACGGTCGATGTGCTCGAAGAAGCCGGTCCACCCCTCCAGCACCGGCGTGTCCGGCCGGTCGGTCATAGTGCCGAGCAGCTCGCCCATGGCCTCGTCGAAGATCTGCTCCACGAGCTGGTACTTGTCCCGGTAGTTGCGGTAGAAGGCCGCCCTGCTCACCATCGCCCGCTCGGTGATCTGCCCGACGGTGAGCCGCTCGAAGCCGTGCTCCTCGATGAGCTCGACCAGGGCCTGCCTGAGCAGCGTGCGGGTACGCCGGACCCGGACGTTCTCCCGAGACACTTCAGGCCTCCTGTCCAGGTTGAGACGGAACGCCGGTATTGAGACTGGTCGATGCGGCGCAGTACGGACAGTATGCCTGCTGAGAGACAACCTGTCTCGTTGGAAGGACGCTCATGAAAGCTCTCGTCGTCCCCGGCTACGGCACACCCGACTCGTTCGCCATCGATGACCTCCCGATCCCCGAACCCGGTCCAGGGCAGCTGCAGGTCCGGGTGTCCGCCGCCTCGCTCAACCCTGCCGACCTGCTGATGACCGCGGGCACGGTACGCGAGATGGTCCCGCTGGACTTCCCGTTCGTCCCCGGCACCGACGCCGCCGGCACGGTGACCAAGCTCGGCCCCGGCACGCACGGGTTCGAGGTGGGCGAGGAGGTGTTCGGGTTCGGCGCACCGCCGTCGTTCGCCGCCGGCGTCGGCATCCCCGCCGTCACCTCCGGCGCGCTGGCCCAGTACGCGACCTTTCAGGCCGGGCCGTACCTGGCCAAGCGGCCGGCGAAGCTCAGCGCGGTCACCGCGGCCGCGCTGCCCAGCACCGGCATGACCGCGCTCGCCATCCTCGATCGCGGACGGTTCCAGCCGCGTGCGACAGTCGTGGTGATCGGCGCGCCCGGCGGCATCGGCAGCGTCGTCGTGCCGCTGCTGGCCAGGCAGTGCACCGTCATCGCCAGCGGCACCGAGCCCGACCGGGACTACCTGCGGGGGCTGGGCGCCGCCGACGTGATCGGCTACCGCGAAAGTGACCTCATCGAGGAGGTACGGCGGCGCCACCCCGAAGGCGTGGACGCGGTGGTGAACCTCGCGCTGACGGGCGAGGCGGTCGTCGCGGCGACCCGGATGCTGCGCCCCGGCGGACGACTGCTCAGCACCACCCCCGGTACGCCGGCCCATCCGGCGGTCACCACGGTGATGGGCACCACCGACCTCCGCCCCGGCACCATGGACTCCCTGGCCGGCCACGTGCTCGACGGCACCCTGCCCGAACCCGCGATCAGGACGTATGTCCTGAGTGATGCCGCGCGCGCCTACCAGGACCTGGCGCACGAGCACACGCGCGGCAAGCTCGTCGTCATCGTGGACCCGGAGGCCGCCCGATGAGCATGCGCGCGGTGGAGTACGACAGGTACGGCGGGCCGGAGGAACTGAGCGTGCGGACCGTCGCCCGGCCGGAGCCGCGAGCCGGTCAGGTGCTCGTCCGTGTCCACGGCACCAGCGTCAACCCGGTCGACGTGACGATTCGCTCCGGCGGGATGAAGCTGATGGCGGGCCGCCGCTTCCCGAAGCGAACCGGTCTGGACTACGCCGGGGAGGTGATCGCACTTGGGCGAGGGGTCACCGACGTGGAGGTCGGGCAGCGCGTGTGGGGTTTCCTCAGCGACGTCTCCGGCCGTATCGGGGCGGCCGCCGAGTACGTCGCGGTCAAGGCCTCCGGTCTGGGGCCCGCGCCGGCCCGGGTGGATCTCACGTGGGCCGCCGCGCTGCCCAGCGTCGGGGTGACCGCGTTGCGCGCGCTGCGGGACGTGCTCCGGCTCGCCGCCGGCGAGGATCTGCTGGTGGTCGGCGCGAGCGGCGGCGTGGGCAGCACGGCGATCCAGCTCGGCCTCGCGA
Organism: Microbispora sp. NPDC046973; assembly: GCF_040644495.1. Lineage (NCBI taxonomy): Bacteria > Bacillati > Actinomycetota > Actinomycetes > Streptosporangiales > Streptosporangiaceae > Microbispora > Microbispora sp. NPDC046973. The sequence goes on from NZ_JBEYWQ010000040.1 coordinate 46,248, forward strand.
TGGGCGCCCGGGTCACCGCGGTCGCCGGCGCGGACAACCACGACTTCTGCCGCGACCTCGGGGCCAGCCGCACGCTCGATTACCGCGATCCGGCCGCGATCGGCGGATCCTTCGACGTCGTTCTCGACTGCCACGGCAGCGACCTCGCCCGCTACCGACGCCTGCTACGCCGGGGCGGCCGGATGATGACCACTGCCAGCAGTGGCATGGGATACGCCATCCGCTCAATCGTCACGCCGGGGCCGCGAGTGCGCGTGATGATGGCACGCTCGCGGCGAGCCGACCTCACCGCACTGGCCGAATACGTCGACCGGGGGGCCGTTCAGCCGATCGTCGAGGAGATCTATCCGCTGGAAGACATCGGCCAGGCCCACAAGCTGGCCGGAACCGGACACGCACGAGGCAAACGAGTCATCACCATGCTGACCAGTCCTTAACCACGGCTCTTGGGGCCTTCGAACTACACCGGTCCGCCGGGCTTCGCGGCATCCGCGCCATCGCCCAGTTGCAGGCGCCTGGCGACATCCGGCCGTACCTCGCCATAGGGCTGGACGTGCTGCCAGAACAGCGGGGTCAGTCCACGCCGGTCGGTGGCGATCTCGCCGCCCTTGTCCTCGGCAGCCGTTCTCAACCAGAGCAGATCCGCACCGACCAGGTGACCTCCGCGCTGTGCAGGGCCGAGGCCACGATCCCGGAGATCCGCCCGGGCGCGGGTGGTTCGATCCGCCCAACCGTGCCGGATCACGACGTGGGGGAGTAGGGCGGGGCCACGCCCCAGCCCCAGCGGGGGACGGGAGCCTGCTGCGGAGGCCGGGCGCCGGGCTGGGAGTTGGCGAACGCGAGGCGGGTGCCCCACTCGATGTAACTCGCGAAGGCGGCGCGGAACTCGGGGTCCGCCGGCAGGCCGACCACGTCGGCGGCGTCCATGAGGAGGTTGACCCAGCGCCGGCGCTGAGGCTCGGTGATGGTCTTGCCGAGGTGCTGGACCAGCATGTGGTGGTAGCCGCCCCGCTCGTCGGTGTAGCGGGACGGCCCGCCGAAGACCTCCGCCAGCCACATCGCGACGTACTTGGGGTGACCCGGGTCCATGTGGGCGAACAGGGGGCCGATCAGCTCGTCCTTGAGAACCTGCTCGTAGAACGTCTCGGTGAGCCGCTCGAACGCCTCCGCGCCGCCCGCCCAGTCGTACAGGCTCGGGACCGAGGAACCGGTGCCGCGCACGGAGGTGACCTCGTAGTGCCGCATCTCCTCGATCTGCCGCACGTACGGCTTGATCGCGGAGAAGAACGCACCGAAGTGCTCGCCACCGCGGAAACCCTGCAGGTGATCCTCGGCCGAGGTCCACGTGATGCGCAGGACGTACCACTCGGGCTCGTCCACGCACCGGGACAACTCGTAGTCCACACACTGCGGCGCGGCCGCCAAGGGCACCGCGGCGCGTTTGTAGGCGGCCTCGAACTCTTCCGCGTCCTGCTGGTCGATCCGATAGCGGATGTACTCGACGATCATGTGAGCACCGCCCCGAAGACCGCGCCGCCAGAAAATACGATCACGACTGCATTGTAATCATGTAATCTCCACTGAAGCCGCAGCCGAAGACGCGTGATCAGCCCGAATCAGCTCGAGAAAGGCTGTGGCCGCAGGAGACGGCCGGTTGTCCCAGATCAGGTGCTCCACCCGCCTGGGAGCATCGCGAAGGCGAATGACCCGCAGGTCGGGAAAGCGCGGCGCGTACGCGGCGGGCAACATGCCCACCCCCAGACCCTGCCGCACCAGATCGACCATGAGGTCGGCGGACGACACCTCGAAGGGCACATCACGGCGCACTCCTGCCGCCGCGAAGGCCTCGTCCGACTGCGCTCGACCGGCCGCGCCGACGCGGAAGTCGATGAACGGCTCGTCCGCCAGGCCCCGCAGGTCCGCCTCGCTCTCCGTCCGGTGGTAATCGGGCGCGACCACGGCGACCAGCTCACCTCCGCCGAGGCGGCGACTCTGGACGCCCTTGGGCTCCGCACGCGGGGGCAGGCCGAGGAACGCGACGTCGACGCCGCCCTGCCGGACCCGCTCGATCAGCTCGTCGCTGCCCGCCGCGGCGAGCGTGATGCGCACCCGCGGATAGCGCCGGCGATAGTCCCTCAGCGCGACCGGCAGGTCGACGGCCGCCACCGTGGGAATGGTGCCGACGGCGAGCCGCCCGCGGATCTCCCCGGCGGCGGCCGCCACCTCGGCCCGGGCGCGGTCCGCGGCCTCCAGGCACTCCCGCGCCGCGGCGACGAACGCCTCTCCCGCCGGCGTCAGCCGTACACGCCGGCTGGTCCGCTCGAACAGCCGCGCGCCCAGCTCCCGCTCCAGAGCCGCGACCTGATGACTGAGCGCCGACTGCACCACATGGCAGCGCTCGGCGGCCCGGGTGAAGTTCGTCGTCTCCGCGACCGCCACGACATACCTCAGCTGCTGCAGCTCCACGCAACCATAGTGAACCACGATCAATACCGATGAAAAGCATGTGTTGGACTCATCGATCGATGGTGGCGCACCCTTGATCTCGTCGGCTCACCGGATCCCCGCCGCCGACGACTACTTCCGCCGCACCGGGCGGCCAGCCGCCGTCGGCCGGCGGACGATCACCATCAGAAAGAACACCAATGGTCACCTCCGACACACATCCGCACTCGACCTTGAGATCATGGCTCGGCGTCGCGGCGATCACCGCCAGCCTCTTCGTCTTCCTCACCACCGAACTGATGCCCGTCGGCCTGCTCACCCCGATAAGCGCAAGCCTGCACATATCCGTGGGCGCCGCCGGGCTGATGGTCACCCTGTACGGCGTCTCAGCCGGGCTCGGCGTGCCCTTCATCGTGGCATGGACCAGGCGCGTCAACCGGCGCGTCCTGCTGTCCACCCTCCTGGCGATACTGACCCTGGGAAACACGATCACCGCCATCTCGCCGAACTACCCGCTGGTCCTCACAACGCGGCTCACCATGGGCTTCGCCAGCGGGGTGTTCTGGGCCATAGGCGTGAGCATGGCGATGCGCCTTGTCGCGGAACGCCACGCGAGCAGGGCGGCCGCGATCGTGATGTCCGGCATCTCGATCGCCGCCGTCGTGGGCATCCCCCTGGGAACAGTCCTGGAAAGCCTCACCAGCTGGCGAACCACGTTCCTGATCTGGGCCGGCCTCAGCGCGCTGGTGTTCCTCGCGGTCGTCGCCGTCATTCCCTCGCTGCCGTCGGCGAACGCGGTCTCCGTACGGGAGGTCTTCGGGCTCCCGCTGAAGAACGTGCCGCTCCGCCTGGTGCTGTTCACCGTCGTGCTCTTCGTGCTCGGCCATTTCGGCGCGTACACGTTCGTGCGCCCCTACCTGGAGCAGAGCGCGTCCGCCACGCCCTTCTTCATCACCGCGGCGCTGATGGTCTACGGCGCGGGAGGCGCGGCCGGGAACTTCGTCGCCGGATACACGGTGAACAGAAACCTGAGGGGCAGCTTCATCGCCGGCTGCGGGGGACTCGTCCTGTCGTTGCTGCTGCTGCTCACGATCGCCCACGGTCAGGCCGGTTCGATCGTCACGCTGGTGCTGTGGGGCGTCTCCTTCGGCGTCGTCCAGCTCTCCCAGGTCAACATGACGCAGGCCGCGGCGCCCGACACCTTCGAAGCCGCCATGTCACTCAACACCATGGCATACAACACATCCATCGCCATCGGAGCGCTCGCCGGCGGACTGTTCGCCGATCATCTGGGCGTCACGAGTGTCGTCTGGTTCGGTGTGGCCCTGACCGCGGCCTCGCTGCTCCTCACACTCGGCACCCGCCGCAAGACCTCCCGCACCGTCCCCGGCGATGCGCCGGCACCCACCTCCGATCAGCCGGTCCCGGACCGCCCCTGACCGCCCAGACAGGCCGTCCCGCCCGGGCGGTCAGGGGCGTCCATGGGCTGATCAGCGCGACCTCGCACCCCCTGCCGGGGTTTCCGCCACCCAGTCGGTGAGGCGGCGCAGGAACGTCATGGCGACGGCGGGTGGATCCTGCGCCATCACGCTCGCGTGAAAGGCGTGCGGCATGCCCTCGTACAGGTCGAGGGTCACGTCGACACCGGCGGCCGATGCGGCCGCGGCGAAGCGGCGGGTGTCGTCCAGCAGCACCTCCGCGGTCCCGGCCACGAGCAGAAGCGGGGGCAGGCCACGCAGGTCGCCGTGGAGCGGAGACTGCGGAGCCTCATCGGCGCGGGCGCCGGCCAGATACCGGGCGGCGGCGTGCTCGGCGACACGGCGGTTGATCACATCCCGGCCGTCGTCGACGTCCAGGGACCGGCTGGACAGGGTCAGGTCGGTCAGCGGGGAAACCGCGACGGCCGCGCCGGGCAGGGGATCGCCCGCGTGCCTGAGCACCAGCAGCGCCGACAGGACGAGCGTGCCGCCCGACGACTCGCCGCACACGATGACGCGACCGGCGGGAACGCCTTGCTCCAGCAGGCTCCGGTAGACGGCCACGACATCGTCCAAGGCCGCGGGGTACGGATGGGCGGGAGCCAGGCGCTGGTCCACCTTGAACGCGGGACGCCGGGTGGCCTGGGACAGGCGGCCGGCCATGAGAGGCTCCAGCGCCGGCTGGGTGTGCTCGAAGCCGCCTCCGTGCACGTACAGCGTGACGCCGTCCTCGGTGGCCGAGCCTTCGCCGGCGCCGACCCACTGTCCTGGCACGCCTCCGGTATGAGCGAGCGCGGGCGTCAGGTCGGCGGCCAGCGCCGGGGCGCGGGCGACCAGACCCCGCATCGCGGCCATCACGGCCGCACGGTCGTCGGACGTGGCGGGAACGCGCGTGACGCGCAGATGATCCTCATGCCGGGGCGGTAGCGCGTTCAGCAGAGGGACCAGGTGCCCCTCTTCATAACAGAGGTGGTTTTCGATCTGCGCGATGAGCCGGTCCACCTCGGTCAGCAGGTCCACCTCGGTCGGCAGGCCGGCCGGTCCGGCTGAGAGCAGCGTCTGCAGATCGCCGAGGAGGCGGGCAAGGACGGTGTGCTCGGCGTCCAGACGATCGAGGACCGGATCGAGCCCGGGATGGCGGTCACGCAGGTACGGAAACAGCCGGCCGCCTTCCTCGGTGTGGTGATGGCGCAGCCCGCCGCACACGGCCAGGCAGTTGACGCGCAGCTGCGCGCCCACGCGCGGGCCCGAGGAGGCGGCTTCGGCGCGAACGAGGGCCAGCTCCCGCCGGAAGGCGTCGTGGACCGCCTTCAGCACCTCGCCTTCCGGCAGGTCGGGGAGGGCCACAGAGCGCGGGGTCAACGCGACGACAGGCAGGACACGGCCGGACTTCGCCTGATAGCCGGCCCAGCCCGGGTCGGCTTCCACCGCACGGGCGAAGAGCCGCTCGCGTTCCTCGCCTTCCACGACGGCGGCCTCGGCCTCGATCGTGAAGACGCCGGTCTCCACGGTGACGTGGGGGTTGGCCCGCAGGTTGTGATACCAGGCCGGATGGTGCGGGGCGCCGCCGGCCGAGGCGATGACCAGCATGCGGCCTCCCTCGTCGTTCAGGTAGCCGAGGGGCACGGTGTGGCGGGCTCCCGAGCGGGCGCCGGTGGTGGTCAGGAGGAGCACCCGGGCTCCCTCGAAGGGGCCGCTCACTTTCCCGCGGTTGGCGCGGAATTCCCGGATGATCTGCTGATTGACGTCGTTCGGCATTCTCTGCTTTCTTGTTTTCGGGCATGGTGAATCGACCGCGCCGCCGAACGCGGGCGGGCGGTTATGAAGGAATGGCGGAAACGCGCGCGGCAAAGGAACTGCACGTCGGCGATTCCGCCGGCGTCGCAGGACATGCCGATACGCGGTAAGAGAGATTCCAGAACAGGAGGTCGGAAATGCGGCGGGCCTCGCGCCCGCCCGGCCCTCACGCCGTGGCCGGGTGCCTCACTCGCTTGTGGCCCATGGCCGACCCGGCAGTCACGGTTTGACGTTATCGCCACCTTCAGCGATGTGGCAACACGGCATCTGTATGCATTTGCGACTCGGTGGGGGACAAGCCCCGCCTTACGAGATCTGTGATAAATTCACCGGCACCGCGCATCGCTGCGAACCGAGGAGGTGAGACCGATCAACGCTGTGACAGGTCGGGACTCCCTCCGTCGCATGGCCTAGGGGAGTGCCCGCAGCAGGCATCCCGAAAGGCATGAAACGCTTTGCGCTTCGACTCCGAGACGTCGTCCGGCGGCGTCCGTGAACACCTCTTCACCCTCGGTGAGATCCCCGGCGTGCTCTGGACGCCGGAAGGCGCCGCCGGCGCTCGGCCCCTCATCCTGATGGGACACGGCGGCGGCCGGCACAAGAAGGACCCCGACGTGGTGACCCGTGCGCGCCGCTTCGTCACCGAGGGCGGTTTCGCCGTGGCCGCGGTGGACGTGCCCGGCCACGGCGACCGGCCCAAGGACGAGAGATACGACAAGATCGCGACGGAGAACCAGGCTCGCGTGGCGGCAGGGGAGGAGCCGGCTCCGCTGATCGCCGGTTTCCAGGCGCTCGTCGCCCGTCAGACCGTCCCGGAATGGCGGGCCGTGCTGCGGGCGCTCCAGCAGATTAAGCACGTCGGCGCCGGCCCTGTGGGCTATTGGGGGGTGTCACTGGGGTGCGGCCTCGGCGTTCCGTTCGTCGCCGCCGAACCCCGGGTCCGCGCGGCGGTGCTGGGACTGGGCGGGGCGTCGGCGTCGGCCGAGGTCGCCGCGCGGATCACCGTGCCGGTGCGGTTCCTGCTGCAGTGGGACGACGAGCGGGTGCCGCGGGCCCAGGGCCTGGCACTGTTCGACGCCTTGGCCTCGGCCGAGAAGACGCTGCACGCCAACCCCGGCAAGCACGGGGAGATCCCCGAGTTCGAGACCGACGGCTCGCTGCGGTTCTTCATGCGGCACCTCGGTTAGCACCACACGTAGAGACCGGACACTACGCCCTATACCGGACAGAATTCACCTTCTGTCCGGTATGGGGCTGAATCTCCGGAGAGGGGCCTTTTGTCGCGATAGAGGAGTGTTCTCGCTCGGCGATGCGGGCGTGCTGGCGCCCGAGAGGAAAATTCCGGGATCCCGGGTGTCGAGAATGCGGCGCCGGCTCCGTCTCAGGTACGCCGGCGGCCACGACGGGCCGCGCGACAAAAGGAGGATTCCCATGGCGATTCAGCGGATGGACAACGTCGGCATCGTCGTCGACGACCTCGAGGTCGCCGTCGCGTTCTTCGCCGAACTCGGCATGGAACTGGAGGGCAAGGCGCTGATCGAGGGACGCTGGGCGGCGCGTCTGGTCGGGCTCGACGACCAGCGAGTCGACATCGCGATGATGCGGACCCCGGACGGCCACGGACGGATCGAGCTGGCGAAGTATCACACGCCGGCGGCGATCGGCGGCGTGCCGGAGGACGCCCCGGCGAACACGCTGGGCATTCGCCGCATCATGTTCGCCGTCGACGACATCGACGACGTCATCGCCCGCCTGCGCACCCACGGTGCCGAACTCGTCGGCGAGGTGGTGCAGTACGAAGACGCGTACCGGCTCTGCTACATCCGCGGCCCAGAGGGCATCGTCGTCGCGCTGGCCGAGCCGATCGGCTGACCGCCTCGTCGCGGCGGCAGCGCAGAGACGGCGTCGTGTGCATCGGAAGGGCGTTGCGAAAACCCCAGGCCACGCGCCCTTCGAGCCTCTTCCGACGTTGCTCGATAATGAACGTTATGTCAAGTTGACCCTTCCGGCCACTCCTCCGGCGGGTCCGCGCCGCGTACGGGTCCGGTCTCAGGCGGGCCAGAGAGCGAGCACAGCATGAGAACGATCGTCGCTCCGTATGGGCGTTGGGAGCCGGCGACGCCCGCGCAGGTCGCCTCGCTCCTTTCCGCGATGCCGTGTCCATGGTGGGTCGCCGGCGGCTTCGCCATCGAACTCGCCGCCGGCCGTCACATCCGCGATCACGACGACATCGACGTGATGATGCTGCGCCCGGACCAGCACCACCTCTGGAGCGCCCTGCGCGGCTGGGAGTGCTGGGCCGCCGACCCGCCAGGTGTCCTGCGTCCCTGGGAGCCCACGGAACGCCTTCCTGGTTCCGTGCATGACATCTGGTGCCGCTCCGGGCCGGACGAACCGTGGCGGATCCAGGTGATGCTCGACGAGACGAGCAACGGCCGTTGGATATCGCGACGAGATCCCGGCATCAGCCGCCTGGTGGCTGAAATCGGGGAAACCAGCTCGGACGGCATCCCCTACCTCGCGCCCGAGATCCAGCTGTTCTACAAGGCCAGGCAGCCTCGGCCGAAGGACCAGGTCGACTTCCTCGCGATCCTGCCCCACCTCACCACGTCGCAGCGGCGCTGGCTCGGCGAAGCCCTGACACGCTGTTTCGGCACGCACCCCTGGCGAGATCAGCTCGCGTGCTGAAATCGGGTGCCGGCGCGCACCGCCCACGCGAGGGGCAGCCGTCGATCACGCAGAGTGACCACTCCCCTCTCCCCCGCTGTTCAGCCGCTCGTGGCCGCGTGCATGAGGGCGAGGTACCCCTCCTCGAGGGAGGGCTGGACCGGTACGGCGCGGGGGTCGGGCCGGGCGGAGCTGACGAGACGGTAGTGGGTGCCGTCGGTGCGGCTGACGGCGGAGACGACGACGCCGGCGGCGGGTGGCGGTCCCTGGCCGACCAGTTCCCAGGTGACGCCTTCGGCCCGCTTGACGATGTCGGCGACCGGGCCGTTGAAGACGACCCTGCCGCGCGCCATCACGGCGGTGTCGCGGCAGGTCTGGGCGACGTCCTCGACGATGTGCGTGCTGAGCAGCACGGTGCGGCCGGCCGCGATGGAGGCCAGGAGCGTGCGGAAACGGATGCGTTCCTCGGGGTCGAGGCCGGCGGTGGGTTCGTCGACCACGACCAGGGCGGGGTCGCCGAGCAGGGCCTGCGCGATGCCGACCCGGCGGCGCATGCCGCCGGAGAAGCCGCGCAGCTTGCGGGTGGCGGCGCCGGTCAGGCCGACCATGTCGAGGAGCTCCCCGATCTGGCGGCGGCGGGCGGCGGTGTCGTCGAGTCCTTTGAGCAGGCCGACGTAGTCGAGGAACTCCTGGGCCGACAGGTCGGGGTAGAGGCCGAGGTCCTGGGGCAGGTAGCCGAGCCGGCGTTGCACGGCCAGGCGTCCGGTTCTGGTGGTGAGGTCGTGGCCGCCGACGCGTACGGTGCCTGCTGTGGGCGGCAGGACTCCGGCGAGTACGCGCATGAGTGTGGTCTTGCCCGCGCCGTTGGTGCCGAGCAGGCCGTACATGCCGCCGGGGACGGCGAGGTCGAGTCCGTCGAGGGCGGTGAGCTTGCCGAAGGTGCGGCGCAGCCCGGTGATGTGGATGTCCATGCGAGGTGTCTTTCGGGAGGTCAGGCGGACAGGTTGCGGCGGCGCAGCAGTGGTGGGGCCAGGGCGAGGGGCGGGAGGCTGAGCAGGAGGAGCAGGGCGATGGCCAGGGCGGCCGCCGTGCCGCCGGGCTGGGGGCGCAGGAACTCCGGCCAGCCGTCGGCGCCCGCGTAGAGGGCCCGCTCCCCCATCAGCCAGGTCGCCGGGTAGTCGCCGAGGGGGGTGAGCAGGGTCCCGGTCAGTGAGGGGAACAGGTCGGGGTTGAGCATGTTGCCCCAGAACCAGTAGCCGACGAACAGCACCCGGAACAGCGGGGCGGTCGTCAGCAGCGGGCAGACGAGGGCGAAGGCGGTCACGAAGGCCAGCCCGGGGAGGGTGATCAGGGCGAAGGCGACGGCAGCCCAGGCGAACAGGGCGGGGTCGTGCCGGTTGGCGGTCTCGCCGGCGGCGGCGGCGAGGAGGACCAGCGCGGCGGGGACCGCGGTGGAGGCCAGCCCGCCGAGGTACTTGCCGGCGACGAGTGCGCCCCGGCCGGCGGGGAGGCTTTCGAGCAGGGACGCCAGGCCGAGGCGGCGGTCGCGGGTGAGGCGGTCGGCGAGCACCATTCCGAAGCCGATCGGCAGGAGGATGGACATCAGCAGGGCCCAGCCGGCCATGACCTCGCGGGGTGGTGTGCCGGGCGGCAGGTGGCGTGGTCCGCGGTCGCCCTGGGTGAGGGTGAGGACGACGGCGAGGACGGCGGTGCTGATCCACAGGGACCGTTTGCGGATCTGCATGCGGAATTCGTAGCGGGTCACCGCCCAGGTCTGTCGTGCGGTGGTCATGTCTCCTCCTCGGTGAGCAGGCGTTCGGGGCGGCGCAGCAGGATCAGGGCGAGGGCCGCGAGCAGGACCCCGGAGGTGGTCAGTGCCGCCCGGTTGGCGTCGTAGTCGGTGGGGACGCCGATGCGGGTGGTCATGAACAGGAAGAACGGGCGGAGCCCGGGGGTGGTGGCGAAGGAGGCGGCGAACAGTTGTTCGCCGAGCCATACGGCGGCGACGGTCGTGGTGGCGAGCACGACGCTGCGTCCGAGTGCGGCGACCAGGAGGGCGAGCCCGGTGAGCCACAGGAGTGGGGCGGCCCAGACGAGGGGCGCGTACGGCAGGGCGGGCCCGTTCCACCAGCCGCCGACGGCGAGTGCGGCGGAGAAGGCGATGGACAGGGCGGCGCTGAGGCCGCCGAGGACGGCCAGGCGGCGGGCGAGGGTCGTGGTGTACGGGGTGGGCAGGGTGAGCTGGAGTTCGCGGCTGGGGTCGCGGGAGACGACGGCGACGGCGGCCATGCCGGCGGACAGTGGGATGAGTGCTTCCAGTCCGGTGAGCAGGATGCGTTCGAGTTGGGGGCGTGCGGTGCCGAAGGCCGCGGCGGTCGCGGTGAGGGCGAGGGTGGCGGCGAGTGCGGCGGCTGGAGCCGCGCACGCGGTCCAGCCCGCGCGGCGCAGTTCGTGCCGCCACAGGAGTAGGTGCTTCACGGGGAGTTGGTACCGGCCGGGGTGTGAAGGTTCATCGCCAGACGGGTCCGGTGTGCCGGGATCGGGGCAGGCGCGGGCTGAGCAGGAATGTGGCGGCAACGAGGACGGCGGCGGCGGTGAGTACGGCGGGGCCGGGGGTCCACAGGGGGTCGACGAGGCGGAGTACGGCGGGGCTGAGGCCGGTCGGGCCGGTCGTGGCGGCCTGTCCGGTCGACAGGGCGCGGGCCAGCCAGAGTGCGAGGGCGGTGGTGACGCCGGCGGAGGGCCGGTAGAGGACGGAGAGGGCGAAGCTGGTGGCCGACAGGGGGACGAGGGGGCCGAACCAGGCGGTGACGAGTCCGGCCGCTCCCCCGCCGGGGGTGAGTGCGGACAGCGCGAGGGTGGCCAGCAGGCCGGCGGTGACGGTGGCGGTGAGCACGAGGGTGAGCCGGGCCAGCAGGACCACCCGGGGTGGGGTGGGCAGGGCGCAGGCGAGTTCGGCGGGCGGGTCGTTGTCGGTTCCGCAGGCTCCGGCGACGGCGAGGGCGGCGGCGAGCGGCACGGTCATGGCGAGGATCTGCGCGGCGTGGCCGGTGGGGGCGAGTGCGGCCAGGACGGCGCCGCCGGCGATGAGTGCGGCGGCGAGTGTCCAGACGGGCCATCGGATCAGGGTGCGCTGGCGGGTGAGGATGCCGAGTGCCCGGTGGAGGGGGCGGGTGCCGATGGCGCCTCGGTAGGCGGGGACGGGCCGCGTGCCGGACGGGGTGGTGTGAGGTGTCAGGCGGTGGCGGATGGCGGTGAAGATGTCCGGGGCCGGTGGGGGGACGCGTGCGGTGTCGTCCTGTACGGCGGTGGCGGTGCGGTGCCATGCGCGGGCCTGGGTGGCGCAGGCGGGGCAGGTGGCCAGGTGGGCGGTGACGGCGGCGGCGTCGTCGCCGGTGAGGTGGCCTGCGGCGTAGGCAGGCAGGTTGTGGGTGGGATGGGTCATCGTGGTCTCCCCTCGACCTCGACGGGCAGGGCTCTTGCCAGGGCGGCGCGGGCGGTGAACAGCCTGCTTTTGACCGTGCCGACGGGGATGTCCAGGATGTGGGAGATCTCGGCGTGGGACAGGCCGGCGGACAGGGCGAGGGTGAGGACTTCCCTGTGGGTGGCGGGCAGCGTGGTGAGCGCGGCGGCGACGGCGGCGGTGTCGGCGCGGGCGAGGGCCACGACTTCCGGGTCGGGTTCGGTGGACGGGAGGTGGGCGGCCTCGTCCAGGGGGCGGGGGGCGGGGCGGTCGCCGTTCATGCGTTTGAGCGCTTGACGGCGGCAGATGCCGTACAGCCAGGTGCGGACGGTGGAGCGGCCTTCGTAGGATCCGGCCGAGCGCCAGACGGCGATGAAGGTCTCCTGCAGGGCTTCTTCGGCGGTGCCGCGGTCGCGTAGCAGTCCTTCGGCGTAGGCGAGCAGGGTGTGGGCGTGCCGGGTGTAGAGCCGTTCGAAGGCATGCTCGTCACCGGTGGCGACCAGTCGCAGCAGCCGGAGGTCCGTGTCGTCCATCGTGGATGGGTACTGTGCCGGGCCGTGGGGGTTCGGTGCGAGTCGCTGTGATGCGCGTCACAGAGGCGGGTCGCTTGGGGTGCCGGCTCGCCGGCGGGGCCTCAGGGCTCAGCGGCTCACCGTGATCTCCCGCTTCATGTGCGACAGCTTCTCGGGGTTGCGTACGGCGTAGAGCCCGGTGATGAGGCCGTCGTCGATGCGCACCGTGATGACAGTGTCGATGTCGCCGTCGAGCCGGACGATCAGTGCGGGGTGGCCGTTGACGTGTGCCGGCTGCAGCGAGGCCGCGGGGGTGATCCTGCTCAGCACGTGGGCCACCTGGTCGGCGCCCACGACGGGTGTCAGCGCGGCCTGTCTGAGTCCGCCGCCGTCTGCCAGGAAGACGATGTCGGGGGCGAGGATGTCGAGCAGGTGTTGCAGGTCGCCGGTTTCGACCGCCCGTTGGAATGCCTGGAGGGCGTGGCGGGTCTCGTTGGGCGTGACGGTGTCGCGGGGCCGGCGGGCGGCGACGTGTGAGCGTGCCCGGTGGGCGATCTGGCGGACCGCGGCCTGGCTCTTGCCGACGGCTTCGGCGATCTCGTCGTAGTCCAGGTCGAAGACCTCGCGCAGCACGAACACCGCCCGCTCGGTCGGCGACAGCGTCTCCAGC